>NZ_JBHXNW010000135.1:9312-11514 GCF_042717365.1 Streptomyces sp. NPDC058534 | reverse complement strand
CTTGCCGCCGGAGAACAGGATCACCGGCCGCTCGAACTCACCCGCCACCTCACGGAAGATGTGCACCGCCTCCGACTCGAGAGCATCCAGGTGGGGGAGTGCCGCGGTGTCCTCGGGCACCGCCTCGCGAGGTTGCGCCGCTACCGTCATGCCAGGCCCCTCTCGGTCAGAAAGGTGTGCAGTTCGGCGGCGGTGTCGGCCACCGTCCTGCCCTGTGTCCGGATCCGCAGCTCCGGCGTCCCGGGAACCTCGTACGGGTCGTCGACGCCGGTCAGCCCGGTCAGTTCACCCGCGGCCTGCCTGGCGTACAGGCCCTTGACGTCACGCACCGAGCACACCTCGACCGGGGTGGCCACGTGGACCTCCACATACCGTGTGCCGTTCGCCTCGTGGCGCTCGCGGACCGCGTCGCGGCTGTCGGCGTACGGGGCGATCACCGGGACCAGCGCCGTGACGCCGTTGCGGGCGAGCACTTCGGCGACGAAGCCGATGCGCTGCACGTTGGTGTGCCGGTCCGCGCGGCCGAAGCCGAGGCCCGCGGAGAGGAACGCGCGGATCTCGTCGCCGTCGAGGACCTCGACGCGGCGGCCGGTGACGTGCAGCCGCCGGGCGAGGGCGCGGGCGAGGGTGGACTTGCCCGCGCTCGGCAGCCCGGTCAGCCACACGGTGGCGCCGCCCGCACCGGCGCCCGCCCCGGTGGCGACTCCGGTGGCGGCCCCGGTGGCCGGGGCGTGAGCTGTGGTCACGGTGGAGCCCTCCTGGACGGGGGATGGCGTGGGGGAGCGAGCGGAGCGGTGCTCAGGCCGTGGCGAACTCGGCGAGGGTTTGGCCGAGGACGTCCATGTCGATCCGGTGCCAGGAGCCGGGCAGTTCCAGCGACCGGCCGGCGGGCAGGGCCGCCGCGGTGGCCCGGGCCGCCGCACGCAGCCACTCGCTGGTGCCGGAGCTGTTGAGGACGAGGGTCTGCGTCGGGTACCCGGCGAGCCGGCCGGCCGGGACGGTGCAGTCGCCGCAGATCGCCACGTCGTAGGCGAGGGTGTGGGCGTTCGTCTCGTTGACCGCCCAGATCGGTCCCCTGCGCCACTCGGCGACGGTGTCCGGGGTCAGCCCCAGGAAGCTGCCCAGGTAGTACTCGACCGCCTCCTGGCGCCGGTCCTCCTCCATGAGGACACGCAGCGTCTTGGCGACGTTCCACGGCGGCTTCGGGAAGCCGTCGACCCGGTAGAAGGGCTCGTGCAGCGCGAGCCTGGAGATCGCCGCCCCGGCGAGCGCCGCCTCGACGGCCAGGTTCGCGCCCGAGGAACCGGCGAACACCACCGCCGAGCCGCCCGCCTCCTGGATCACGGCCTGGAGGTCCTCGATCTCGCGGGCCACGTCGTAGTGGGGGCTGTCGCCGCTCTCGCCGCGGCCGCGGCGGTCGTAGACGTAGGTGGTGCAGTGCGGCGCCAGTTCGGGAACGAGCGCGTCGAAGATGGTGTGGTCGCGGAAGGAGCCGTTGAGGAGCACGACCGGCGGCCCGTCGCCGGCCTTCTCGTAAGCGATCGTCGTGCCGTCCCGGGAAACGACCTTGCGCATCACGCACTCCTCACGCCGAAACGGAGGTGCTCTCACCTCCCCGTCTGGCGGCATCCTCGGCCGCTGCGCTGGACCACGGGTCGAGGACCGGTCGCAGGACCCCTGCGCCGCGCTCGTCCCCCACCGGCCGCGGCCCAGCCCGCCGCCGCCCGGTCCCTCCCGCCGCCGCGCGCACCAGTGGCCCGCGAGCCGCGCCACAGCCGGAGTCGACCCGCCGGCTCTGTCATGACAGTGGCGAAGTGAGGGCGCGGCGGCAGCCGTCAGCGGCGCGTCAGTCCTCTGGCGGCACCGGCGGCGACAGCGGGCCGGGCCCGTCGTCCCGTCCTGCCGCCGAACACCGGGAGACCGACATGAGCGACCGGGTCGCACTCGGCCAGGTGCACGCCGCGCTCGTCTCCCTGCCCGGGGTGCGGGACGCGGCCGTCGACCTGGCCGGGCACGGCCCGGACGGCCGGCGGATCGTCGCGCACGTGGTGACGGGCACGGCGCCGGCCGAACTGCGTGCCGCCCTGGCGGCGAGACTCCCCGCCCACCTGGTCCCGGCCCGCTTGTACCGGGTGCCGTACATTCCCCTGCGCGCCGACGGCAGCACCGACCGGCCCGCCCTGGCGAGACTGACCTCACCCG
>NZ_JBHXNW010000135.1:3173-9213 GCF_042717365.1 Streptomyces sp. NPDC058534 | reverse complement strand
GAGCCCGAGCCCGAGCCCGAGCCCGAGCCCGAGCCCGAGCCCGAGCCCGAGCCCGAGCCCGAGCCCGAGCCCGAGCCCGAGCCCGAGCCCGAGCCCGAGCCGGATCCGGAGCCGGATCCCGAGCGTGAACCGGATCCGGCTCCCGAGCGCGAGCCGGTGGCGGTGCGTGATCCGGTGCCGGTGCCGCTGCGTGAGCCGGATCCGGCACCGGACGCCGCCCCGACGCCGCGGGGGGAGCCCGGCGAACACACCCCGACCCACCCCGCCCACACCCACCCCACCCACACCCCCCAGCCCCCACCGGCAACCGTGCCCCTCACCCCCCACCAGCACACCCTCCTCCTGGACGCCCTCGCCCACTCCGACCCCGGCCGGCACGTGGAGCAACTGCACTGGCGCTGGCGCGGCCCCCTGGACACCGAACGGTTCACCGCCGCCTGGCAGTCGGTGGCCGACCGGGAGACCGTCCTGCGCGCCGCCTTCGACTGGGAGAGCGGACCACGCCTGCTCCTGCACGAACACGCCGGCATCGAAGTCGTCCGGCATCCGGCCGGCTCCGTCGGCTTCCAGCACCTGAGCACACGCGACCGGACCCGCGGCTTCGACCTGCGCCGCCCGGCCCTGCTGCGGCTGAACCTCCTCGACGAGAGGGCCCCCACAGGCGCCGGCCCCCCGTGCGTGCGGGTGCTGCTCACCTTCCACCACGTCATGCTGGACGGCTGGAGCGTGTCGGTCCTGCTCCAGGAGTTCTACCGCGCCTACCTCGCCGGCGGCCGCCTGCCCGGCGGCGAACGGCGCCCCGACATCCGCGACTACGCGCGCTGGCTCGCCCGCCAGGACACCGCCCCCGCCCGCGACTTCTGGTCCCGCACCATCGCCCCGGGCACCGCCCTGGTGCTGCCCGCCGCGCCGGGACCGGCCACCGGCCTGAACGGGACCGGCCGTACCGAGGCCCGCCTCGGCGCCGCACACACCGGGCGGCTGCGCGCCTGGGCGGCGTCCTGCGCGGCCACCGAGGCCGGCGCACTGCAGGCGGCGTGGGCACTGCTGCTGTACCGGGCGGCAGCCGCCACCGGGCCCGCCACGGTGGGCTTCGGCGTCACCGTTCCCGGCCGCGGCATCGCCCTCGACTCCGTCGAACGGCTGCCCGGCCTGCTCACGAACACGCTGCCCATGACCGTGCGGGTCGACCCCGCCGCGCCCGTCACCCGGCTGCTGGCCGAACTGCGCGACACGGCCCTGGACATCGCCTCCTACGAGTGGGTCTCGCTCGGCCAGGTCCACCGGTGGAGCGGGTGCCGCGCCAACGAGAAGCTCGCGGAAAGCGTCATCGCCGTCGAGACCCTGCGGCCCGGCCGCGACGACCTGCGCTCCGCCCTCGCCGCCCAGGGCATCAGCGTCACCCCGCCCCGCCCGGCCGGCGCCCGGACCCTGTTCCCGGTCACCCTGTCCGCCCACCGGGACACCGACGACGGCCTCGTCCTGACCGCCGTACACGACCGCTCCCGGCTCGCCGACGCCGACGCGTCGCGTCTGGTCTTCCAGTGCGCCCGGCTGCTGCGCCACCTGCCCCACCTGGGGGGTGGCACGGCGAGCGTGGCCGACGCGCTCGCCGCCCTCGCCGGTCAGCCGCGGGTGCGGATGGCCCAGGCGCCCGCCGGGACCGCTTCCAGTGAACCGACCCGAGGAGAGCCCCGGCCATGACCACCCACCGTCGGCGCCACACCCCGGCCGGCACCCCCGACCACCCCGCCCCCGCGCCCGCCTTCGCCCCCGCCCCCGCCCCCGTGCCCGGACCCGCCCCCGCGCCCGGATCCGAGGACGCGTGATGGACGCGGAGCACCTGCGGATCGCCGTCGTGGGAGCCGGCCCCCGCGGCCTGTCCGTACTGGAACGGATCTGCGCCAACGAACGGGCCGACCCCGCGCCCCGCCGGGTCACGGTCCACCTCGTGGACCCCGCCCGGCCCGGCGCCGGACGGGTCTGGCGTACCGACCAGTCACGGCTGCTGCTGATGAACACCGTCGCCTCCCAGGTGACCGTGTTCACCGACCCCACGGTCACGATGAAGGGACCGGTGGAACCCGGCCCCGACCTGTACACCTGGGCCCGCTCCGTCGTCCTGGCCGCCGCACCGGGGGGCCGGTTCGGCGAGGCCACCCGCGCCGAGGCACACGCCCTGCGGCCGGACGCCTACCCCACCCGCGCCTTCTACGGCAGCTATCTGCAGGACGCCTACCGGCGCATCGGGCAGCGGGCGCCGGCCCACTGCCGCATCGTCGAGCACCGCACCCACGCCGTCGCGCTGCGCGACCAGAGCGACGAACCCGGCGGCCCCCAGATCCTCACCCTCGCCGACGGCACCCGCCTGCGCGGCCTCGACGCCGTGGTCCTCGCCCAGGGCCACCTGCCACGCCTCCCCGGCGCCCAGGAATCGGCCTGGACCCGCACCGCCGCGGAACACGGCCTGACGTACGTCCCGCCCGCCAACCCTGCCGACCTGGACCTCGACACCATCCCACCGGGACAGACCGTGCTGATGCGCGGACTCGGTCTCAACTTCTTCGACCAGATCGCCCTGCTCACCCTCGGCCGCGGCGGCCGCTTCGTCCGCCGCCGGGGCCGCACCGTCTACCTCCCCTCCGGCCGGGAGCCGCGCCTCTACGCCGGCTCCCGGCGCGGCGTCCCCCACCACGCACGCGGCGAGAACCAGAAGGGCCCCAGCGGCCGCCACGAACCACGCCTGCTCACCGCCGCCGCCATCGACCGGCTGCGCCGCCGCCGGCTGGAAGGGGAACCGGTCCGCTTCACCACCCACCTGTGGCCGCTGATCTCCGCGGAAGTGGAGAGCGTCTACTACGAGACACTGCTGCGCACCCGGCACCGCGCCCGCCAGGCGCCCCGCTTCGCCGCCGCCTACCTCACGGCCGCCACCGCACACGAGCGCGAACACGTCCTGGACACCCACGGCATCGCCCCCGCCCACCGGTGGGACTGGGACCTGCTCCAGCACCCCACCGGGGGGCGGCACTTCGCCGGCCGCGACCAGTTCCAGCACTGGCTGCTCGCCCACCTGGCCGAAGACATACGCCAGGCACGCGCCGGCAACGTCGACGGACCGCTCAAAGCGGCCCTCGACGTCCTGCGCGACCTGCGCAACGAAGTACGCCTCGCGGTCGACCACGCAGGCCTGGACGGCGCTTCGTACCGGGACGAACTGGCCGGCTGGTACACCCCCCTCAACGCGTTCCTCTCCATCGGCCCTCCCGTCTCGCGCATCGAGGAACTGAGCGCGCTGATCGAGGCCGGGACCGTCCAACTCCTGGGCCCCGGCACCCGCGTGTCCCTGAGCACCGGCGCGGACGGAGCCGCGTTCGTGGCCGGCGCCGGCCACGTCCGCGCCGCACCCGTCCGCGCCCCCGCCCTCATCGAGGCCCGCCTGCCCGAACCCGACCTGCGGCACACCGCCGACCCCCTGCTGCACAGCCTGCTGACCACCGGCCAGGCGACGCCCTACCGGATCGAAAGCACCGGCGGAGCCTGGGAAACGGGCGGCCTCGCCGTCACCACCCGCCCCTACCACACCGTGGACGCCCGAGGCCGCGCCCACCCGCGGCGCTTCGCCTACGGAGTCCCCACCGAGTCCGTGCACTGGGTGACCGCGGCCGGTATCCGCCCCGGCGTCGACTCCGTCATCCTCGGCGACTCCGACGCCATCGCCCGCCACGTGCTGCGCCTCACCCCCGCCCCGCCCGCCACCCCCCTGCCCGCACCCCCCGCCGGCCTGCTGGAGAGGACGCCATGACCCAGCACACACCCCCCTTCGACGGCGGCCCGGACGCCGGACTGTTCTCCCCCGTACGGGCCGGCACCCCCGTCGAACAAGCCGTCAGCGAAACGGCCTGGCTCCAGGCGATGCTGGACGCCGAGGCGGCCCTCGCCCGCGCCCAGGCCGCCCTGGGCACCGTCCCGCACCGGGCGGCCCGCGCCATCACCCGCGCCGCCCGCGCCGAACGGTTCGACCCGCGCGCCCTCGCGCTGCAGGCCAGACAGACCGCCAACCCCGTCGTGGGACTCGTCGCCGCCCTGACCGCGGCGGTGGCGGCAACAGACCCGCGGGCCGCCGAGTACGTGCACCGCGGCTCCACCAGCCAGGACATCCTGGACACCGGCACCATGCTGGTGTGCCGCCGGGCACTGGACCTGATCCTCGACGACCTGGAGCGCACCGCCACCGCCCTGGCCCGCCTCGCCCGCCGGCACCAGCAGACCGTCATGGCCGGCCGCACCCTCACCCTGCACGCCGTCCCCACCACGTTCGGCCTCAAAACCGCGGGCTGGCACCGCCTGGCCGTGGACGCCGCCGACCGCATCCGCGCCGCACACCGCGGCCTGCCGGTCTCCCTCGGCGGAGCGGCCGGCACCCTCGCCGGATACCTGGAGTTCGCCCGCCCCCAGCCCCACCCGGCACCACACGGCGACTACCCGCAACAGCTCGTCACCGCCTTCGCGGCCGAGACCGGCCTGGCCCGGCCCGCCCTGCCCTGGCACGCGCTGCGCACCCCGGTCGCCGACACCGCGGCCGCCCTCGCCTTCACCACCGGCGCCCTGGGCAAACTCGCCGCCGACGTACAGGTCCTGGCCCGCACCGAGATCGCCGAGGTCGCCGAGCCCGCCGCCGCGGGACGCGGCACCTCCTCCGCCATGCCGCACAAACGCAACCCCGTCCTGTCCACCCTCATCCGCAGCGCCGCCCTGCAGGTGCCCCTGCTGACCGCCGGGCTCACCCAGTGCCTGGTGACCGAGGACGAACGCTCGGCGGGCGTGTGGCACGCCGAGTGGCTCCTGCTGCGCGAGGCGCTGCGCCTGACCGGCGGCGCCGCCCACACGGCCGCGGAACTGGCCGGCGGCCTCACCCCGGACCCCCACCGCATGCTGCACAACCTCCGCCTGACCAAGAGCCAGGTGGTCAGCGAACGCCTGGCCGCCCTCCTCACGCCCCGCCTCGGCCGGACCCGCGCGAAAGACCTGCTGGCCCACGCCTCGCTCACCGCCGAACAACAGCAGCGCCCCCTGCTGGACGTCCTGGCCACCCTGCCGGACGTCACCGCGCACCACACCGTGGAAGAACTCGGACAACTCCTCGACCCCACCGCCTACGTGGGCGCCGCACCGGCCCTGACCGCCCACGCCCTGACCACCGCCACCCCCACCCCCACGGAGTGACACCGGCACACCGCGGCAACCCCGCCGGCACCGCATCCGCACGTGGCCGATTCAAGCCGTGCTCCAGGCACGTCGGCGAGGCTCAGCACCAGCCCACACGCTCCCACCACGGCGACCGAGGAGGTGCGACTCCATGCCGGACGGCACACCGCTCACCCTCTACTGCTTCGCCCACGCCGGCGCCGGCGTGTCCGCCTTCGCGCACTGGCCCGCCACCACCGGCCCCGCGGTGAGCGTCGTACCCCTGCTGCTGCCCGGACGCGGCGCCCGGCGCCGCGAAGCCCGCGCCACCACACGCGACCAGCTCCTCGACACCCTCCTGGGCCCGCTGGCCGAACAGATCACCGACGGCCGCCCCTACGCCCTGTACGGACACAGCCTGGGCGGCGTCGTCGCCCACACCCTCACCCGCGCACTGCTCGACCTCGCGCTGCCCGCCCCCGCACTCCTGGCCGTCGGCGCCAGCCCCCCGCCCCACGCCGCCACCCCCCACCACGGCGAGCTGAGCGACACAGACCTCCTGCGGTTCGCGGGCGACCTCGACGCGGCACCCCACGGCCCCCTCGCCGCCCCCGGCAGCCTCTGGTACCGCAGCGTGCTGCCCGTACTGCGCGACGACCTCCTGCTCGCCACCGCCCTGCGCACCGCCGCGCTCGCCGACGCGGCACACCGCCCCCTGCCCGTGCCCGTCCTGGCCGTCGACGGCCAGGACGACCGAGTCGTCGGCGCGGCCCCCCGGGACGGCTGGGCGCGCTGGACCACCGGCCGCGTCGTCCCGCGCCCCCTCCCCGGCGGCCCCATCATCGGCCGCGGC
>NZ_JBHXNW010000135.1:0-3163 GCF_042717365.1 Streptomyces sp. NPDC058534 | reverse complement strand
TTTTTTTTACCCCGCGCGGGGGCGGCCGCCCCCCGCCCCCCCCCCCCCCCCCCCCGGGCCCCCCCCCCCCCCCCCCCCCCCCCCACGACCGAGTCGTCGGCGCGGCCACGCTGGACGGCTGGGCGCGCTGGACCACCGGCCGCTTCGTCCGGCGCACCGTCCCCGGCGGCCACTTCTTCGTCCGCGGCCCGCACGCACCCCGGCTGATCGGGCGCGCCTGCCGCGTGGTGCGGCGCACCCGGCCCGTACCTGGGCTCAAAACTGGAGGACAACTGTGAGGGACAACCGATGAGGCGGGTCGTCATCACCGGCATCGGGGTCGTGGCCCCGGGCGGCGTGGGCACCCGCGCGTTCTGGAACACGCTGACCGCGGGCCGCACCGCCACCCGCGGCATCACACTCTTCGACGCGAGCACCTTCCGCTCGCGCATCGCCGCCGAAGCGGACTTCGACCCCACCGCCCACGGAATCGGCCCCGCCGACGCCGCCCGCCTCGACCGCGCCGCCCAGTTCGCCCTCGTCAGCGCCCGCGAAGCGCTCGAGGACAGCCAGCTGGCCGGCGCCCTGGACCCGGTCCGCACCGGCGTCACCCTGGGCAGCGCCGTCGGCTGCACCACCGGCCTCGACACCGAGTACGGCGTGGTCAGCGAACGGGGCAGCACCTGGGAGGTCGACCACACCCGCGCGGTCGCGCACCTCTTCGACTACTTCGTACCCAGCTCCATGGCAGCCGAGGTGGCCGGCACCGTCGGCGCCCAGGGCCCGGTCTCCCTGGTCTCCACCGGCTGCACCTCCGGCATCGACTCCGTCTGCCACGCCGTCGACCTGATCCGCGAGGGCAGCGCCGACATCATGGTGACCGGCGCCACCGAGGCACCCATCTCCCCGATCACCGTGGCCTGCTTCGACGCCATCAAGGCCACCAGCCCCCGCAACGACACCCCGGAAACCGCCTCACGCCCCTTCGACCGCTCCCGCAACGGCTTCGTCCTCGGCGAGGGATCGGCCGTCCTGGTCCTGGAGGAGTTCGAGCACGCCCGCCGCCGCGGCGCCCACATCTACGCCGAGATCGCGGGCTTCGCCGGCCGCAGCAACGCCTACCACATGACCGGCCTGAAGTCCGACGGCGCGGAGATGGCCGAGGCGATCCGCGCGGCACTCGACGAAGCCCGCCTGGACCCCACCGCCGTCGACTACATCAACGCCCACGGCTCCGGCACCAAACAGAACGACCGCCACGAGACCGCCGCCTTCAAACGCAGCCTCGGCGACCACGCCTACCGGGTCCCGGTCAGCTCCATCAAATCCATGATCGGCCACTCCCTCGGCGCGATCGGCTCACTCGAGATCGCCGCCAGCGCCCTGGCCATCGAGCACAACACCGTGCCCCCCACCGCCAACCTGCACGAGGCCGACCCGGCCTGCGACCTCGACTACACCCCGCTGACCGCGCGCGAACAGCGCACGGACACCGTCCTCAGCGTCGGCAGCGGCTTCGGCGGCTTCCAGAGCGCCATCGTCCTGACCCGGCCGCGACTCCAGGAGGCGGCATGACCACGGCCACCCTCGACCGACCCGCCCAGCGCGCCACCACCGGCGCCACCACCGGCTCCGTCGTCACCGGCATCGGCGTCATGGCCCCCAACGGGCTGGGCACCGAAGCCTGGTGGGCGGCCACCCTGCGCGGCGAGAGCGGCATCCGCCCGCTCACCCGCTTCGACGCCTCCCGCTACCCCGTGCGCATCGCCGGCGAGATCCCCGGCTTCGTCGACGAGGACCACCTGCCCAGCCTCCTGCTGTCACAGACCGACCGCGTCACCCGCCTCTCCCTGACCGCCGCCAAGGAAGCCCTCGACGACGCGGGCAGCGACCCCGCCACACTGCCCGACTACGGCGCCGGCGTCGTCACCGCCTCCTCCGCCGGCGGCTTCGAGTTCGGCCAGCGCGAACTGCAGGCCCTGTGGTCCAAGGGCGGCCAGTACGTCAGCGCCTACCAGTCCTTCGCCTGGTTCTACGCCGTCAACACCGGCCAGATCTCCATCCGCCACCAGCTGCGCGGCTCCAGCGGCGTCGTCGTCGCCGAACAGGCCGGCGGCCTCGACGCCCTCGCCCACGCCCGCCGCCAGATCCGCAAAGGCGCCCGCCTGATGGTCACCGGCGGCGTCGACTCCGCACTCTGCCCCTGGGGCTGGGCCGCCCACCTCGCCACCGGCCACCTCAGCCCCGCCGCCGACCCCGCCCGCGCCTACCGGCCCTTCGACGCGCAGGCCGACGGCCACGTGGTCGGCGAGGGCGGCGCCCTGTTCGTCCTGGAGAACGCCCCGGCCGCCCGCGAACGCGACGCCCGCGTCTACGGCGCGTTCACCGGCTACGCGGCCACCTTCGACGGCCCCGGCACCCCACGCCTGGCCGACGCCGCCCGCCTGGCCCTCAACGACGCCGGCCTGGACGCCGCCGACATCGACGTCGTCTTCGCCGACGCCGCCGGCACCCGCACCGCCGACCGCGCCGAAGCCCAGGCCCTCGCCGCCCTGTTCGGCCCCCGCGGCGTACCCGTCACCGCACCCAAGACGATGACCGGCCGCCTGCTGGCCGGCGGGGCCACCCTCGACACCGCCGCCGCCCTGCTCACCCTGCGCGACCAGATCATCCCGCCCACCGTCGCAACCACCGAACCCGCCGCCGACTGCCCCGTCGACCTCGTCACCACCCCCCGCGAGACGGGCATCCGCCACGCCCTCGTCCTCGCCCGCGGCCGGGGCGGCTTCAACTCGGCGGCCGTCCTGAGCGCCGTCTGACCGGACCGGCCGCCGGAACGACATCCCCCGCGTTCCGGCGGCCTCTCATGCACAAAGCGCACAGAACTTCTACTGCTCCGAATTCACATCGTGGCCCTGTGGTGGTGACCGGCGTCCGGGCCATCCGCACCACCGCCGAAGGCGCCGTGACCGTCGTGCGCCGCCCGAAGAAGACCACCCGCCGCCTACGCCGACAACACCAGACCGAAACAACCCCGCCCCGCCCGCGCGGCCCCAAAACCACCCCCGGCAAGACGCACCCCACCCCCGGCAGGCCCAGCCCCGCCGGACACCGCAGCACCCGGCACCCCGCTGCCATCCCCGTCCCGGACCCCGGTCCGGGCCTTCACACTTCCCGCCGTGCG
>NZ_JBHXNW010000134.1:0-11926 GCF_042717365.1 Streptomyces sp. NPDC058534 | reverse complement strand
GAGGGCGGGCCTCGCGGCGTCAGGTGCGTGCTCTCGGCGCGCGGGGCCCTGATCCTCGTACTGGATGTACTTGGGTCAGGGCCCCGTGCGGCGAGTGGGGGTACCTCCCACGCCTTTAAGGCAGTGGGGGAGCGTGCATGGCGTCGCGGGGCAGACGGGAGTTTGACGACAGGGCCTAGGGCCGGGGCTCGGCGGTCCGCCGCTGCCGCTGCTGGTGACGGGCCACCCGGGCCCGGTTGCCGCAGGACGGTTTGCACCACTCCTGGCGCGGGTGGTCCTTGAGGAAGTACCGCACACAGCGCGGTGCGTGGCAGGCCCGCAGCCGCTGCCGGTCGGGTCCCGCGAGGAAGCCGATCACGGCCTGGGCGAGCGCGGCGGTGAGGTCGGGCCGGGCGCCTGGCGCGGTCGCGGCGCGTACGACGGGGGCGCCGGCGTCGGCCCAGTGCAGGACGGGGACGGTGGGGGTGCGGGCGGCGGCCTCGTTCAGGCACCGCAGGGCTTCGGGGACGCGCAGCAGCCGGGCGGCGTCTGCGGGGCTCGGCTCGCCGGGACGCACGGCGCGGGCGAAGAGGGCGCGGGCGGCGGCCCGCACGTCCCGGACGGCGGCGACGTCGGCGCCGGCCTCGGCGTCCGCCGCGAGGTCGGGGTGGGCCCGTACCCAGGCGGTGAGCCCGGCGGGGTCGGCAAGGTCGTCGGCGACCCCGCCGTGCCCGTCGTGCCGGACGGTCAGGGCGAGATCGAGCGCGATCCGGGCGTCCCTGCTGGGTGAGTCCTGCATGGGGCCGATGATAGGCACGGCGGGGTGCGCCCGGGCGCGGTCTCCGTACGGCCACGGGCCACGGAGCGGCCCCCGACCGGGCCACCACCACCGACACACGCCACCCTCGCCACCCTCGCCGCCGGAGCCTGACCGCGCCTCGCCCCGCCCCCGCGCCACGACCACGGCACAGCCCCGGAACCCGGCCCTCAGCCCACCCCGCGCCGCACTCACCCGCGCCACGACCACAACGACTCCCGGGAACCTGCCCCCACACCACGGCTCACGTCCGCGCCCCAGCCCACGCCGTACTGACCGGCCGGCGTGCCGCTACGGACGCCCCGTCCCCTCAGTCCTCCGGCGGAGCCGGTGGTACGACCGCGACCGGGGACGCCGCGTGGAGCAGGACGGCGTGGGTGACCGAGCCCATCATGCGGGCGGGGGCCAGCAGGCGGCGGCGGTGGCGGCCGACGACGACCAGTTGGGCGTCGCGGGAGGTGGCGACGAGGTGTCCGGCGGCGTCGCCGGGCGCGACGTACGGCTCGGCACGGACGTCGGGATGACGTTCGCGGTACGGGGCCAGGAAGCCGTCCGCCAGGACCCGGGTCTCGCTCTCGATGGAGACCTCGTCGATCACCGGGGGCATGATCTGCCCGGCGGCGGCCCAGGTCTGCACCGGCCAGGGGTAGGCGGCGACGACCTGGAGGCGGGCGCCGCGCAGCGCGGCCTCGGCGAAGGCGAAGGAGAGGGTGGCGTCGTCGGGGCTGTCCACGTGCAGTCCGACGACCACCCGGGGCCCCTCTTCGCCCGGCGCCTCGCCGTGCACCTCGCGTCCGGGGCGGGGCACCACGACGACGGGGCACTCGGCGTCGCGGGCGGCGGCCAGGCCGTTGGAGCCGAGCAGCAGGCTGGCGAAGCCGCCGCGGCCCCGGGAGCCGAGCACCAGCAGCTGGGAGTCGGCGCCCAGTTCCGGCAGCGCGGCGCCGGGCACGCCCTCCAGGCCGACGTACTCCGTCGCCACTGCGTAGGCACGCCCCTGGAGGTGGGCGCGGGCCTGGTCGAGCACGGGGTCGTCGCCGGTGTCCGGCTCGTCCGCGACCAGGATGTCGGTCTGGGCCCAGGTGGCGTACTGGCGCACATGCACCACCCGCAGGGGCGCCCCGCGCCGGTGCGCGGCGGCGAGGGCCCAGTCCAGGGCGCGCAGGCTGTCGTCGGAACCGTCGACGGCCGCGATGACCGGCAGGGTGCTCATGGGTGCCTCACCTCCGGAGTACGGCCTTCCCTCCGGCGACGGACGGAACACCCCGGTTCGGCCGGTCGGCTCACCGCACCCGGCGGGTCAGGTGAGGTCGAACTCCCCTTCCCGCGCTCCCGACACGAACGCGCCCCATTCCGCCGGGGTGAAGATCAGGGAGGGGCTTTTCGGGCTGCCGCTGTTGCGCATGGCGATGAAGCCCTCGACAAAGGCGATCTGGACATCCCCCAGGCCCCGGCTGCTCGACTGCCACTGCGCGTCGCTGAGGTCCAGTTCCGGCTTGTCCCAGCCCATGATCGGGCGCTGGTGGGTGGTGCTCTCGGCCACGTCCGTGCTCCTCCCGGTTGCGTCGTTCGCGGCCAGCCTAGCGATCGGGTCCGACCGCCGACAGGCCACGTGAGCGGTGCCTTTCGGAAGATCGGTGCCGCCGTTCCCACGCTCCCCACCCGCCGCCGGTGTCCCGGTGGCCTCATTCCTCACCGAGGAACGCGGCGACACGCCGTACGAACCACTCGGGGTCGTCGAGCCAGGGATAGTGCCCGGCGCCCGGCTGGACGGCGACCTCGGCGTGCGGGAAGACGTCGGCGCAGCGGCGGGCGAGTTCCGGCCGGGGGCCGCCGTCGAGTTCCCCGGCGAGGACCAGGACCCGGGCGGTGCTGCGGGCGAGGGCGGCCCGGGTGGCGGGCGGGTCGAAGGCGTCCGGGGAGAGGTAGACGTCGCCCGCCTCGTAGTTGGACTCCTGGTCGCCGCGGGCGACGTGGGCGCGCGCGGCGTCGTCCCAGCGGCCGTGGAAGAAGGGGAGGAACACCGGGTCGAAGTCGCCGGTGCCGGCCAGCCAGGCATCGAAGGGGCCGAATGCCTCTTCGAACCAGGGTTCGTCCTGCCGCAGCAGGGCCGCCGCCCGTCGGTCCTCCGGCGTGGCGGGCATGTCCAGCGCCCAGGGCGTGGCGGTGATCAGGGCGAGGCGTCGCACGCTCGCCGGGTACCGGGCGGCGTGGAGCATGGCGAGGCTGCCGCCGGCGGAGTGTGCGAGGACGTCCATGCGGTCGAGGCCGAGGTGGACGCGGAGCGCCTCCACGTCGTCGACGAGCCGGTCGCAGCGGTACGTCGCCGGGTCGGCGGGCACGCCGGAGTCGCCGGTGCCGCGCAGGTCGAGGAGGACCAGTCGGCGGTGTGCGCTCAGGCCGCCGAGGTCGCCGAGGTATGAGGAGGCCCGCATGGGCCCGCCCGGCAGCACGACCAGCGGGACGCCGCGGCCCCGGACGTGGTAGGCGAGTTCGGTTCCGTCGTACGTGGTGAGGGTGCCCATGGCGCCGATCCTCGACTGCCGGGGGCGGCGGCCGCAACGGAGTTGTGCTGCTAGGAGCCGGCGAAGCGGTCCCGCAGTTCGCGTTTGAGGATCTTCCCGCTGGCGTTGCGCGGCAGCGCGTCCACGAACCGCACCCCCTTGGGCGCCTTGAACGCGGTGAGCCGGTCCCGGGCGTGGGCGATCAGCGCGTCCTCGGTGACCTCGCCGCGCGGGACGACGACGGCCGTGACGGCCTCGATCCAGCGCTCGTCGGGCAGGCCGATCACCGCGACCTCGGCGACCCCGTCGTGCGTGTAGAGGGCGTCCTCGACCTGGCGGGAGGCGACCAGGACGCCGCCGGAGTTGATGACGTCCTTCACGCGGTCGACGATCGTGTAGTAGCCGTCCGCGTCCCGCACGGCGAGGTCGCCGGAGTGGAACCAGCCGTCGCGGAAGGCGGCTCGGGTCTCCTCGGGCTTGTCCCAGTAGCCCTCGCACAGCTGCGGCGAGCGGTAGACGACCTCGCCGGGGGTTCCGTCGGGCACGTCCGCGCCGTCCTCGTCGACCACGCGCGCGTCGACGAACAGGACGGGCCGCCCGCAGGAGTCCATCCGGCCCTCGTGCTCGTCCGGGCCGAGGACGGTGGCGAGGGGACCGATCTCGCTCTGTCCGAAGCAGTTGTAGAAGGCCAGTGCGGGCAGGCGCTCGCGCAGCCGCTCCAGGACGGGCACGGGCATGATCGACGCCCCGTAGTAGGCCTTGCGCAGGCCGCCGAGGTCGCGGGTGGCGAAGTCGGCGCGGTTCGCGAGGCCGATCCACACCGTGGGCGGCGCGAACAGGCTGTCCACGCGGCCGGCTTCGATCAGGTCGAAGAGCCGGTCGCCGTCCGGGGCGTCCAGGATGATGTTCGTGGCGCCGACCGCGAGGTAGGGCAGCAGGAAGACGTGGGTCTGCGCCGAGTGGTAGAGCGGCAGCGCGTGCACGGGGCGGTCGCCGGCACTGAGGTCGAGGGCGGTGATGGCGCTGAGGTACTCGTGCACCAACGCCCGGTGGGTCATCATCGCGCCCTTGGGCAGGGCGGTGGTGCCGGAGGTGTAGAGGAGCTGCACCAGGGCGTCGCCGGCCGGCTCGGGGCCGTCGTACGCGGGCGCCGCGGCGAGGCGGGCGAGGAGCGAGTCGTCGGCGTCGCGCAGCGCGAGGAGGCGGGTGCCGCCGGGCAGCCGGCCGGCGAGGCCCGGGTCGGCGAGGACCAGGCCGCTGCCGGACTGGCCGACGAGGTAGGCGAGGTCGTCGCCGGTGAGGTTCTGGTTGACCGGGACGTGCACCAGGCCGGCCCGGGCGCAGGCCAGGAAGGCGATCAGGTAGGCGTCGGAGTTGTGGCCGTAGGCACCGACCCGGTCGCCGGGGGACAGTCCCTCGGCCAGCAGGACGCTCGCCGCGCGGGAGACCGCGACGTCGAGTTCCCCGTACGTCCAGGTGCGGTCGCGGTACTCGACCGCGACGCGTGCCGGAGTGCGTCGGGCGCTGCGCCGCAGCACCCCGTCGACCGTGCTGCCGTGTCCGGGCGTCATGACATGATCCTCGGCCGCCCGCCGGGGCGGGTCAAGCCGCGTGCGTCCGGTCCGTGGAGCGCGCACGCCCCATTGACACGACCCCGTCATTGACAGGAAAGTTTCACTCCGCACGGCGATCCAGGAAAGATACTTTCAGCTTCGGTGGCGGGAGACTCTTCGATGGCCGGACAGGCGACCAGCGGATTCACACGGCGTCAACTGGGCGCCGGCGCCCTGGCCCTGGGCGGTGCCCTGGCCATCGCCCCGTTCGCCGCCGGGCCCGCCGAGGCGCTCGCGGACCGGGGCCGCCGGCCCACCCTCCGGCGCGGCTCCGCCGAGCGCGCGGGACTGCTCCCGGGTCATCTGCGACGGCTCGTCAGCGACGCGGAGACGTTCCTCGCGCCCTCTCCCGAACACCCGTGGTACGCGGGCGCCGTACTGCTGGCCGGCCGGGGCGGCACGGTCGCGCTGCACGAGCCGATCGGGATGGCGGTGCGCTACCGGGCCTACGACGAGGCGACCGACACCGGCGTCGAGTTCCCGGCCGCGGAGCAGATCCCGATGGCCGGCGACACCGTGTTCGATCTCGCGTCCATCTCCAAGCTGTTCACCTCGATCCTCGCCGTGCAGCAGCTGGAGCGGGGCACGCTGGAGCTGGAGGCGCCGGTCGCGTCGTACCTGCCGGACTTCGGGCGGGCCGGGAAGCAGGACGTGACGGTCCGGCAGCTGCTCACGCACACCTCCGGGTTCCGGGCGTGGATCCCGCTGTACCGGGCGCCCACCTACGAGGAGAAGGTGCGGCTCATCTATGACGAGGCGCCGGCCAGCGCGCCCGGGACGGCGTACCTGTACTCGGACCTGAACATGATCTCGCTCCAGCTGGTGCTGGAGAAGGTCACCGGCCGCGCGCTGGACGTCCTGCTGCGCGACGGGATCACCGGACCGCTCGGTCTGCGCCGCACCCGCTACAACCCGCCCGCGTCCTGGCGGCCGGACATCGCGGCCACCGAGGACGCCCGGCAGCCCTGGTCCGGCCTCGACCGCGGTCTCGTGTGGGGCGAGGTGCACGACGAGAACGCCTTCAGCCTCGGCGGCGTCGCCGGTCACGCCGGGGTGTTCTCCTGCGCGTGGGACCTTGCGGTACTCGGCCGGACCCTGCTCAACGGCGGCTCCTACGGCCGGGCGCGCGTCCTGCGGCCGGAGTCGGTGGAGCTGATGTTCACCGACTTCAACACGGACTTCCCGGGCGACGCGCACGGACTGGGCTTCGAGCTGTACCAGCACTGGTACATGGGTGCCATGGCGACGCCGCGCACGGCCGGGCACACCGGCTTCACGGGCACTTCGCTGGTGCTCGACCCGACGACGGACTCGTTCCTCGTCGTCCTAGGCAACTCCGTGCACCCGGTGCGCAGTTGGCGATCCGGTTCGGCTCCCCGGGTGGCGGCCGGCACCCACATGGCGCGGGCGGTGGCGGTCCGGCCCGCGCACGGGCGCACCGCGTGGTTCTCGGGGACGGCGAGTTCCGCGACGGCCACGCTCACGCTGCCCGCGCTGGACACGTCGGGCGGGCGGGCGCGGCTGCGCTGCGCGCTGTGGTGGGACACCGAGCCCGGGTCGGACGCCCTGGTCCTGGAGGCCACGACCGACGGCGGCGCCGAATGGCGGCCCGTCCCGTTCACGACGAGGCGGCGCGGCGAGCAGCGCCGGGAGCACGAGAACGGCTCGGCCACCGGCTGGTCGGGCCGGGTCTGGCACCGGCTGACGGCCGACCTTCCGGCCGCCCGCGCGCTCTCCCTGCGCTGGCGGTACACGACCGACCGGCTGTACGTGGGCCGCGGGGCGTACGTCGACGGGCTGCGGGCGGAGGCGGCCGGCGACGTCCTGTTCCACGACGCGCGCCCGGCGGACGCGGCACGCGTCGCGACGGTGGGGTGGACGGCGTCGGCCGACTAGGACCTGCCCCGGGCGGGGCGGCCGGCGGGGGCGCCCTGGATGACCGTCACCGCTCCGCCTCCAGTACCGCCATCGCCGCGTTGTGTCCCGGCACGCCACTCACCCCTCCCCCGCGCACCGCGCCCGCCCCGCACAGCAGGACGTTGGCCTGAGCGGTCTCCACGCCCCAGCGGCCGGTGCCTTCCTGGGTGTGGGGCCAGGACAGCTCGCGGTGGAAGATGTTGCCGCCGGGCAGGCGCAGGTCGCGCTCCAGGTCGAGCGGCGACCTGGCCTCGATGCAGGGCCTCCCGTCGGCGTCGGTCGCCAGGCACTCCGCGATCGGCTCGGCGAGGTGGGCGTCGAGCTGGGCGAGGGTCGACTTCAGCAGGTCCTCGCGTACGGTGTCGTTGTCCCCGGCGAAGAGCCGGGCGGGGGTGTGCAGGCCGAAGAGCGTGAGGGTGTGCAGGCCCCGGCCGGCCAGGTCGGGGCCGAGGATCGTGGGGTCGGTCAGCGAGTGGCAGTAGATCTCGGAGGGCGGGGCGGCGGGCAGTGAGCCGGCGGACGCCTGGGCGTGGGCGGCGGCCAGCTGCTCGTACCCCTCGGCGATGTGGAAGGTCCCGGCGAAGGCCTCGCGCGGGTCGGCGTCGGGGTCGCGCAGCGTCGGGAGCCGGTCGAGCAGCATGTTGACCTTGAGCTGGGCGCCCTCGGCCGGCGGGGGCGGGGATGTGCCGGTGAGTGCCGCCAGTTCCCGCGGGGAGGCGTTCACCAGGACGTGCCGCGCGGCGGCGACGTGCTCGCCGTCGGCGGACCGGTAGGTGACCTCCGCCGTGTGTCCGTCGGTGTCGATCCGCACCGCCTCGTGGCCGGTGGCCAGTTCGGCTCCGGCGGCGCGCGCCGCGTCGGCCAGGGCGTCGGTGAGGGCGCCCATGCCGCCGACCGGCACGTCCCAGGCGCCGGTGCCGCCGCCGATCACGTGGTACAGGAAGCAGCGGTTCTGGCTCAGCGAGGGGTCGTGGGCGTCGGCGAAGGTGCCGATCAGGGCGTCCGTGAGGGCCACGCCCCGGACCGTGTCGTCGGCGAAGTGCTCCTCGATCGCGACGCCGACCGGCTCCTCGAACAGGGCCCGCCAGGCGGCCTCGTCGCCGACCCGGCGGCGCAGCTCGTCGCGGGTGGGCAGGGGCTCGGTGAGGGTCGGGAAGACGCGTTCGGCGACGTGACCGGTCATGGCGTAGAACCGCTGCCAGGCCGCGTACTCCCGCTCCGACCCGGTGAGCCGGGCGAACGCCTCGCGCGTCCGCCGCTCGCCGCCGCCGACGAGGAGCCCGGTGGGGCGGCCGTCGCGCTCGACGGGCGTGTACGAGGAGACCGTGCGCCCGCGGACCCGGAAGTCCAGGTCCAGGTCCCGCACGATCTTCTTCGGCAACAGGCTGACCAGGTACGAGTACCGGGACAGCCGGGCGTCGACCCCGGCGAACGGCCGGCTGGAGACGGCCGCGCCGCCCGTGTGGTCCAGCCGCTCCAGTACCAGCACGGAGCGGCCCGCGCGGGCCAGGTAGGCGGCGGCGACCAGGCCGTTGTGGCCGCCGCCGACGATCACGGCGTCGTAGGTGCGGGAGGCGGGGGGTGTGCTGGGCGGGGTCATGGCTCTTGGTAACACGGGGTGGTCCGGGCGGCCAGGGGTGGCTCACGGGGCCGGTCGGCGGACGCGCCCGACCTCGGCATGCGGGGCGGCTCCACCGACATGGGCAACGTCTCGCACCTGGTGCCGACCATCCACCCGAGCATCGGGTACGACTGCGGAGACACGATCATGCACAACCCCGAGTTCACCCGGTACGGGACCAGCGCGGGCGCGGACGGGGCGGTGCTGGACGGCGGGCTGGCCATGGCGTGGACGGCGATCACCCTGGCCGCGGACGACCGGCACCGGGCCCGGCTCCTGGCGCGGCTCGCCGAACGACGGGCCGCCTGAGCCCCGGCTCAGTGAGCCGCCGCCCGGCGTGGTGCCGCGACCCCGTGGTACAGCTCCGCGGCCTCGGTGGCGCGGCCGAGCTGTTCCAGGCAGTGCGCCTCGTCGTCGCGGGCGGTGCGGGTGTCGGGATGATCGGCGCCCAGGACGCGATGGCGGGCGCCGGTGACCAGGCGGTACTCGGTGAGGGCGGCCGACCAGCGGCCGAGCCGGCACAGCGCGACGGCGACCTCGCGGCGGCTGACCAGGGTGTCCGGTTGGTCGGCGCCCAGGACGCGGGCGCGGATCGCGCACACCTCGCGGGACTCGGCCAGGGCCTCCTCCCAGCGGCCGAGCCGGCCGAGGTTGACGCCCAGGCCGTGCCGGGCGCGCAGGGTCTCCGGGTGCTCGGGCCCCTGGGCGCGGGCGCGGTCCCCGATCAGCTCCCCGTACAGCGCCAGCGCTTCGGTGCTGCGGCCGAGGCGGCCCAGGGCGATGCCCGTCTCGTAGCGGGCGGCCAGGGTGTCGGGGTGGTCGGGGCCCAGCGCCCGCCCGCGGGCCGCGGCGACGCCCCGGTAGGTCGCCAGGGCTTCCTGCCAGCGGCCCAGCCGCCCGAGTTCGTACGCCACCTCGTAGCGGGTGACGAGGGTGTCGGGATGGTCGGGGCCGAGTACGCGGGCGCGCGCGGCGGCCACTTCGCGGGCCATGCGGTGGGCGTCCCCGGTGCGCCCGAGCCGGCCGAGGTTGAAGGCCAGGTTGTGGCGGCAGCGCAGGGTGTCGGGGTGCTCGGCGCCCATGGTGCGCTCCCGGACGGCCAGCACCGCCGTGTAGACCTGGTGGGCGTCGGTGTGCCGGCCCAGCCGGCCCAGGGCGTAGGCCATCTCCTGGCGGGCGGCGAGGGTGTCGGCGTGGTCGGCGCCCAGCACCCGGATCCTGGCCTCGGCGACGCGCTTGTACGCGCGCAGCGCGTCGGCGGCGTGCCCCGTGCGGCCGAGGACGAAGGCGACCTCGTAGCGGCTGGCGAGGGTGTCGGGGTGGTCGGGGCCGAGCAGGTGCTCGCGCTCGGCGGCCACCGCGCGGTGCACCTCACCGGCCTCCTCCCAGCGGCCGAGCCGCCCCAGGCGCAGGCCCGCGTGGTGCCGTCCGGCCAGGGCGGCGACTCTCCCGGTGCGGTCGGGCGGCGTGGCGCGCGGCCCGGTGCCGGTCGGCACCTGTCCGGTGGTCAGGCCCTGGGTCCAGGAGGGCGGCGTGGCGCGGGCCCCCACCGGCAGGGGCGTCCGCGGCCGGTGCGCCACCGGGGCCGGCCCGTACGCCGGTGCCGTACGGCCGGCGGTGATCCGGCGGGCCAGCTCCCGGGCGTCGTCGGGGCGCTGCTCGGGCCGCTTGGCCAGCAGGTCCAGGATGATCCGGTCCAGATAGCCGGGCAGGTCGGCGCGGTGGCCGCGGGGCGGCTCCGGATCGGTGTCGCGGTGGCCGACGAGGACCGCCCAGGCGTCGTCGAGGTCGAACGGCGGGGCGCCGGTGGCGATCTCGTACAGCACGCAGCCCAGCGAGTACAGGTCGCTGCGCCGGTCGACGTCGTCGCCGCCGATCTGCTCCGGCGACATGTAGTGCGGGGTGCCCATGGCGATGCCGGTGCCGGTCAGCCGGGCGGTGAACCCGACGTCGTGGCCGAGCCGGGCGATGCCGAAGTCGCAGATCTTCACGGTGCCGTCGGCGAGCCGGACGATGTTCGCGGGCTTCAGGTCGCGGTGCACGATGCCCTGCTCGTGGGTGTAGGCGAGCGCCTGGGCGACCTGTTCGGCGATGTCGACGACGTCAAGGACCGGCAGCGGACTGTGCCCGTTGTCCTCAAGGAGTCGGCTCAGGTCACGGCCCTCCAGCAGCTCCATGACCAGGAAGAGCACTCCGTCGTGCTCACCGAAGTCGTGCACGACGGTCACCCCGCGGTGCTGGAGCGCGGCGGCCACCCGGGCCTCGCGCCGGAACCGCTCCCGCAGCACGCGGGTGAACGACTGGTCGTGCTGGGTGCCCAGCGGTTTGAGGCACTTGACGGCGACGCGACGGCCCAGTGACTCGTCCTTCGCCCGCCAGACCTCGCCCATGCCGCCGCGCCCGATCCGCTCCAGCAGCCGGTACCGGCCCTGGATCAGCGTGGTGTCCCCCATCTCGCTGCCCGCCCCCGTAGCAGTCCGCGCCCTCCCCTGGCCGGTCCAGTATGGCGGCTTATCGTCCGAGTTTGTACGGTGCCGGGCGCGCGGCCGGACCGAGCCGTGCCATGGCGCTCAGGATGTGTTTGGGCGGCAGTTGCCAGCGCAGACGTGCGGGAATCCCGCGCAGCAGGGTGCCCGTGGCGCGCAGCCGCCGGGTGACGGTGGCGGGTGGGGGCGCCGGTCTGCCGTACAGCTCGTGCGCGTACGGCGGTAGGCAGTCGTACGCCAGATGCGCGACCCGCCGCCACAGCAGTGCGCGGGCCGGGACCAGCAGGGGTGGGACGGGCGGGCTGCGCAGGAAGTCGTCCACCTCGCGCGCCTCGCCGGCGGCCAGCTCGGGCCGTACCCGGTCGAAGTAGGCGGCCAGCTCGGTCCGGTCCGCGGGTACGGCGTCGGGGTCGAGGCCGACGAGGCGGGCGCTGTGCCGGTGCTCGGCGAGGTAGCGGTCGGCGTGGGCGTCGGTGAGGGGGTAGCCGGAGCGGCGCAGGACGTGCAGGTAGGAGCCGATCTCGGCGCAGTGCACCCACATCAGCAGCGCGGGTTCGTCGACGCCGTAGCGCTCCCCGGTGCCGGGGTCGGTGGCTCCGAGCATGCGGTGGATCTTCCGGACCCGGGCGCCCGCCCGTTCGGCGGCCTCCGTGGTGCCGTACGTGGTGGTGCCGACGAATCCGGCGGTGCGCATCAGCCGGCCCCAGGCCTCGTGCCGGAAGTCGCTGTTCTGCGTCACGCCGCGCACGGCGCGGGGGTGCAGGGCCTGGAGGTAGAGGGCGCGGATGCCGGCGATCCACATCATCGGGTCGCCGTGCGCCTGCCAGGTAATGCACTCGATAGGGATCCGAATATGGCGAGGCCCCGCCCATCCGCCACGGGGGGAGCGGACAGACGGGGCCGGTCAGGCGCGGCCCCGGTCGACGCTGGCGACCCCGGCCGGGGCCCCCGGTACTGCGCTAGCGCATGGGCGGGACGATGTCTCCCCC
>NZ_JBHXNW010000133.1:6712-11973 GCF_042717365.1 Streptomyces sp. NPDC058534 | reverse complement strand
CGGCCCCCGCGCCCCTCCCGCCGCGGGCCACGACGCCGATGGCCATCGGCAGGAAGAACGGGAGGGTCGCGGCGAGCGCGGTGAAGACCAGGAACAGGCCGTTGTTGCTGATCTGCGAGATGAAGGCCGGGCCCTCGCCGCCGCCACCCCCGCCACCACCACCACCGAACGACGACGACCCGTCGCTCGTCTCGATCTTCACCGCGATGCCCACCAGGACCGGCACGGCGGCCAGGACGCCCAGCAGGGCGAGGGTGCGCCAGCGCCGGAAGGTGATCAGCAGTTCGCTGCGCAGCAGTCCGAGGGACCACAGCGGATTCGGCGTGCGCACCGCGCCCGCGCCCGCGCCCACGCCCGCGCCCGCCGTCTCGGCCCGCGCCACCGGCACGTGCTCCGTCTCAGCCCGCGACATCGAATCCCTCTCCCGTCAGGGCCACGAACGCGTCCTCCAGGGAGGCCCGTTCCAGTGCGAAGCCGCGGACCCGGACGTGGGCCGCGACCAGGGCCGCGTTGACCTCGGCCAGGTCGCGGTCCGGAGGCTCGGCCGTCACCCGGTCCTCGGCGACGACCACGTCCCCGGCCCCCTGCTCCTTCAGCACCCGGGCCGCGTCGCCCGCGTCCGGCGTGGTCACCACCAGCCGGCCGCGCGCGCCGGCCGACAGGTCGGCCACCGCGCCCTGGGTGATCAGACGGCCGTGCGCCATCACGGCGGCGTGCGTGCAGACCTGCTCGATCTCGTCCAGCAGGTGGGAGGAGAGGAAGACGGTGGTGCCGTCGGAGGCGAGTTCGCGGACCAGCGCGCGGATCTCGCGCATGCCCTGCGGGTCGAGCCCGTTGGTCGGCTCGTCCAGAACCAGCAGGCGGCGCGGCTGGAGCAGCGCGGCGGCGAGGCCGAGCCGCTGCTTCATGCCGAGCGAGTACGCCTTCGCCTTCTTGCCGGCGGCGGCCGCGAGACCCACCCGGTCCAGCGCCGTCCCGACCCGCTCGCGCCGGGTGTGCGGGTCGGCGGTCGGGTCGGCGGCGTCGTAGCGCAGCAGGTTGTCGCGGCCGGAGAGGAAGCCGTACAGGGCCGGGCCCTCGATGAGGGCGCCGACCCTGGGCAGTACGGTGCGGGCCGCGCGCGGCATGGGCCGGCCGAGGACCCGGGCGCTGCCCGCGGTCGGTTCGATCAGGCCCATCAGCATGCGGATGGTGGTGGTCTTGCCGGAACCGTTGGGGCCGAGGAAGCCGAAGACGCTGCCCGCCGGGACGGTCAGGTCGAGACCGTCGACGGCGAGTTGTCCGCCGCGGTAGCGCTTGGTGAGGCCGCGGGTGGAGATGACGGCGTCATCCGCCCGCTCCGGCTCCGCGACGGACGGTTCGGCCATCGGCTTCCTCTCCTGTGCCCCTGCTCCGTTACTTCGCGGCGTCCGCGGCCTTCACCAGCGCGTCCTTGGTGACCGCACCGGCGTAGACCTTGCCGTCCTCCGTGATCAGGGCGTTGACCAGGCGGGTCTTGAAGACCGTGCCCGAGCCGAAGTCGCCCTTGACCTGGTCGCCGAGGGAGCCGAGGAAGCCGCCGAGGTCGCCCAGGTCGCCGCCGCCCGCGGAGCCCGTGGGCAGGCCCTGACCGCCGGTGTCGAAGGCGGCGACCGAGTTCCAGCCCTCGCCGATGACCTTCAGGCCGTCCAGCTCCTTGGCGAGGTCGCCCTCGGCCCCCCGCCCGTGCTCCGGAGCCTTGGCCTGCTCGTCGGCCTCGGTGACCTTCGCGCCCTTGGGCGGGGTGAAGTCGAACGTCGACGCGTCCGGCTTCGCGAAGCTGACCTTGGTGAAGCCGGCGTCCACGACGGCGGCGCCGCCGCTCGCCGGGGTCAGCGTGAACTTCAGGGGCGTGCCGGTCTCGGCGTCCACGGCCACGGTGATCGCACCGACCGTGGAACCCTTCTGCTTGGGCTCGACGACCAGTCGGTAGGCGTCGCGGCCGGCCACCTGGGCGGTGCCGCCGACCTTCACGGACGTGGTGTCGTCGATCGCCTTGAGCGCCTGGTCGGCGAAGTCCTTCGGGGTGGCCGGCACGTCCTTCTCCGGCCGCTCTCCGCCGTCGGAGGCGGTGGAGTGGTAGACCTCGTTGGACTTGCTGTCGTAGCCCCAGACGTCCTTGCCGTCGTGGATCAGGCTGTACTCGGCGGCGTCCTCCAGCAGGGACACCTTCTGCCGGTCGGGGCCGTCGGCCGCGACCCGCAGGGTGTGGGAGCCGGACACCAGCTGGGTGAGCTTGGCCGAGGGGTCGGCGGACGAGCCGCCGTCCTTCCCGTCCCCGCCCGGACCCCCGGACATTTCGGACATCAGGCTGCTCTCCAGGCCGCCGAGGTCCGGCAGGCCCAGGTCGGTGCTGATCCGGACGGTGCCGGAGAGCTGCTGGACGTCCGACTCGGCGATCTTCTGGACGAGTTCCTCCGCCGTGACCTTCGGCAGGTCGGGGTCCCCGGAGTAGGCGAGAGCGGGGACCAGCCCGATCGTCGCGGCCGCCACTCCCATCACCGCGACCGGGACGACGTACCGCGCTGCCTTGCGCCGTCGGGTGCTCAGCTCCTCGCCCGCCCCGGCGGTCGTGTTGTCGTCGGAATCGATCGGTGCCATGTGTGCCCTACCTCCGTCGTCGGCGGCGGCTGTCTCGCGACCTCGCACTCGTTCACCCGTGAGTTCACCCGTGAGCCGCCATTCTCACCCGAATCGGTGAGGATTGGTGTTTTCCGTGGTGTCCATCTGACCAAATCACCGGAGCGCAATCGTCAGACCGCGGGCTCAACTCCACGTACTCCTGCGGGATGACACCGGAGGGCGGCTCCTCCCCCGCCCCGTAGGGGACGGGTACGCCGCCCGCCGACGGAGGGCACCCGACCGTGGCGCGGCGCACGGGCGGTGCGGGGTCAGCCGGCCCGGTGCACCACGGCGTCGCACAGTTCCACCAGCGCGGCCTTCGCCTCGCACTCCCGCAGCGGAGCCAGGGCCGCCCGGGCGTCCTTGGCGTAGCGGACGGTGTCCCGGCGGGCGTGCTCCAGCGCGGGGTGGGCGCGCAGCAGGCGCAGCGCCTCGGCGTGCCGGGCGTCGTCGCTCAGGTCGGAGTCGAGCAGCTCGCTCAGCGCGATGTCCTCGGCGAGTCCCAGCCGGGCCGCGCGCTCGCGCAGCCGGAGCACCGGCAGGGTGGGGATGCCCTCACGCAGGTCCGTGCCGGGCGTCTTGCCCGACTCGTGGGAGTCGGAGGCGATGTCCAGGACGTCGTCCGCGAGCTGGAAGGCGACGCCGAGCCGCTCGCCGTACTGGGTCAGCACGTCCACCACCGTCTCGTCGGCGCCGGACATCATCGCGCCGAAGCGGCAGGAGACGGCCACCAGGGAGCCCGTCTTGCCGCCGAGCACGTCCAGGTAGTGGTCGACGGGGTCCCGGCCGTCCTGCGGTCCGGCCGTCTCCAGGATCTGGCCGGTGACCAGCCGCTCGAACGCGAGGGCCTGCACGCGGACCGCCTCGGGCCCGAGGTCGGCGAGGATCTGGGAGGCGCGGGCGAAGAGGAAGTCGCCGGTCAGGACCGCGACCGAGTTGTCCCAGCGGACATTGGCGCTGGCGACTCCGCGCCGCACGGCGGCCTCGTCCATCACGTCGTCGTGGTACAGCGTGGCCAGGTGGGTCAGCTCCACCACCACGGCCGAGGGCACGATCCCGGGGGCGTAGCGGTCGCCGAACTGGGCCGAGAGCATCACCAGCAGCGGCCGGAACCGCTTGCCGCCGGCCCGCACCAGGTGCTGGGCGGCCTCCGTGATGAAGGGCACCTCGCTTTTGGTTGCTTCAAGCAACCCTTCCTCGACCGCGACCAATCCGGCCTGGACATCGGCTTCCAGAGCCTGGTCCCGCACGCTCAGCCCGAACGGCCCGACGACGGTCACGAGGGGTCTCCTGTCTGCTGGTGTCTACTGGCGATTACCTGGTTTGTCGATAGGTCGCTGCCACCACTCAAGTCAGCGTATCCGGTCACCTTTCGATCACCGCTAGCGCCCACCGTTACAGGCCGGTCGGTATCGGATCATGAGCGGTATGTTTTTGATCAGTCGATATGAGCACATATTGGCCGATATAAATATCGCCTCCCCGGTCCCGAACGAATGCCCGCCCGGTGCGCGAAAACACCGGACCGGCGAAGCACTCTGCATCGAGGGCCGGTTGGGGCGCAGTTGGGGTTAATGCCCGTTTTGCCGCGCTTGTTGAGGCCCGTGAGTTGGCTCACTCCACAGCACCCTCAGGCAACCCCGCCGCAACCTGCGCCCTCCCTTTGCCCCGCACGCCAGTTGAGGCTTGGCAACCGCAAAGGATCAAGAGCCCCAAACGCCTCAGAACAAGGTCAACAGGACGTTGGGTGATTCCTGCACTTGTTCCGGACATGTGCTCTCGCATACGTTCCCGGCCTGTCGGGCGGACGCCGAATCCTGCCACCGCCCGGACACACAGTCATCCACTCAACTCACTCGCCGGCAGGAGCGGGGGACCCAGGTAAGTCGCCGCACCGGTCACCACCGGAGCGGCTCGGGGTGAAGCCGTACCCGTCAGGGCGCGGCCGGGCACCTCCCCGCCCGAACCCGACAGCTCACCTCGTAGGCGTAAGGAGAGGGACACACCATGTCTGCCAACGGTCAGAACCGTCACGCCCGGACCACCCGCATCGCCCGCAAGCTGGCCGTGGCCGGCACCGGTGCCGCGGTGCTCGCCCTGCCGCTCATCGGCGCCACCGGCGCATCCGCGGCCACCCCGGCCGCCACCAAGACCGCCGCCACGGCGGCGACGACGTACCCGGACAACCTCGACGGCTGGATCCGCGAGTCGATGGACATCATGGCGCAGCACGGCATCCCCGGCTCGTACGACAGCATCCACCGCAACATCATGCGGGAGTCGTCCGGCAACCCGCTCGCCATCAACAACTGGGACATCAACGCCGTCAACGGCACCCCGTCCAAGGGCCTGCTCCAGGTGATCGCCCCGACCTTCCAGGCGTACCACGTCGAGGGCACCTCCTGGGACCCGTACGACCCGGTCGCCAACATCACCGCCGCCTGCAACTACGCGGCCGACCGCTACGGCTCGATCGACAACGTCTTCGGCGCCTACTGAGCCGTACCGGGACGTTCAGAAGATCCGTGGGGGGTGGGGGGGGCCCCCCCCGGGGCGGGGGGGGGGGGGGGGGCGCGCGCGGCCCGCCCGAGGGGGGGGGGGGGGGGGGGGCCCGGGGGCCC
>NZ_JBHXNW010000133.1:0-6702 GCF_042717365.1 Streptomyces sp. NPDC058534 | reverse complement strand
GCGCGCCCCCCAGCCGGGCTCCACACCCCTCGGCGCGGGGCCCCCCGGGCGCGCGCGGGTGCTTAACTCACCCCCGTGGGGGGCCCGCGCCCCCCCCCGCCGCCCTCGTTCGTCGTGGTGACCTCGTCGGCCACCGCCTTGAGTTCGGGGTGGGCGCCGGCCATGGCGACGCCGTGGGCCGCCCAGTCGAACATGGGGATGTCGTTGGGCATGTCGCCGAAGGCGATCGTGCGTCGCCGGCCCACCCCCAGGTGTTCGGCCGCCAGCGCCAGGCCGGTCGCCTTGGTGATGCCGCACGGCTGGAGCTCCACCGTGCCGGGCCCCGACATGGTGACCGTCGCGAGGGAGCCGACCACCGCGCGCGCGGTCGACGCCAACTCGTCGTCGCTCAGGTCGGGGTGGCGCAGCAGCACCTTGCTGATCGGGGTGCGCCACAGCTGGTCGCGCCGCTCCACCCGCACCGCGGGCAGCGTGGGGTGGGGCATCAGGTACCCGGGCTCGATGAGCGTCAGGCCGTCGACGCCGTCCTGGTCGACCGCGGCGTACACCTGGCCCACCTCGGCCTCGATCTTGCCGAGCGCGGTCTCCGCCAGCTCCCGGTCCAGGGTGACCGACCACAGCATCCGGTGCGCGCCGGCGTCGTACACCTGCGCGCCCTGCCCGCACACCGCGAGCCCCGTGCACCCGAGGCGGCCGAGCAGGGGCCGCACCCGGGGTGCCGGGCGCCCCGTCACCACCAGATGCCGCGCACCCGCCTCGGCCACCCGCGCCAGCGCGGCCAGCGACCGTTCGGAGACGGTGTCGTCGCCGCGGAGCAGCGTGCCGTCGAGGTCGGTGGCGACGAGTGAGTATGCGGTGCGGTCCATGATCAGAGAATACGGACGCGACACCGGTCCGACTCACCCGCGACCACTTCCGAACGAGGACGCGGCGAGTACGTTCGAACGCGCACGACGACGCACGAACATGTCCGAAACCTGGCACATCATCGGCTAAAGCCGGTTAAGGGCCTGTGCACCGGTTGGCAACAACATGGTCTGCTACCTACCCCCCGGGCGGCCCCCGGGGTACCTTCCTGTTGTCCAGGGGGGACTTGATCGGGGGGTCGGGTTGAACAGCGGACGCGTACGTGTGCTCAGGCCACAGGAGCTGGGCGAGGGGGAACGGGAGCACTGGCGGGAGCTGCGCGCCAAGTCGACGGCGCCGCGCAACCCGTTCATGGAACCGGAGTTCACCGACGCCGTGGGCCGGGTACGGCCGCGGGCGCGGGTGGCGGTGTTGTACGACGGCGGCGAGGCGGCCGGATTCCTGCCGCACGAACGCGGACCGCTGGGCCAGGGCCGGGCGATCGGGCTCGGGGTGTCGGACTGCCAGGGCGCGGTGCTGCGCCCGGGCCTCGCCCCAAACCCCCGCGCACTGCTGCGGGCCTGCTCGCTGTCGAGCTTCGCCTTCGACAACCTGGAGGCCGAGCAGGGGCTGTTCGTGCCCTACGCCGCCGAGGAGCACACCACCTACGTCATCGACGTGGAGAAGGGCTACGAGGCGTTCGAGAACGTACTGCGCACCCAGTCGCCGAAGTTCCTGAAGACCACGCTCGCCAAGGAGCGCAGGCTGGGCCGCCAGGCCGGCGACGTGCGCTTCGTGTTCGACGAGCGTGAGCCGGCCGCGCTGCGCACGCTCATGGAGTGGAAGTCGGCGCAGTACCGCAGGACGGGACGCCGGGACCGGTTCGCCCAGGAGTGGATCAGCCGGCTCGTCGCCCGGCTCGCTCAGACGCGCGCGCCGGAGTGCGGGGGCACCCTGTCCGTGCTCTACGCGGGCGGCCGGCCGGTCGCCGCCCACTTCGGGCTGCGTTCGGCGACGGTCCTGGCGTGCTGGTTCCCGGCGTACGACCCGGACTTCGCCAAGTACTCGCCGGGGCTCGTCCTGCACCTGCGGATGGCGGAGGCCGCGGCCTCCGAGGGCATCGGGCTGCTGGACATGGGGCGGGGCCCGGCGGAGTACAAGGACTCGCTGAAGACCGGGGAACTGCCGGTGTACGAGGGGGCGGCGACGCGTCCGGGGGCGGGCGCCGCCCTGCACTGGCTCGGCCGCGAACCGGCCCGCCGCGCGCACGGCTTCGTGCGCGACCGGCCCCGGCTGGCGTCGCTTGCGGTACGGACGTTGAGGGGCGCGGCCCGGCTGCGCCGCTCCTGACGAGGTCAACCACGAGGGGGTGGGCGCATGGCCGGTGTGCGGCGTGCGCGGCAGGAGACATTGCGGAAGGCACGGCAGGAGACACGGCGGGAGATCGACGACTTCCTGCGCATCGGGGCGGTGCAGGTCGCCGAGCTGGACCTCGGCGACGGCACCGCGGCGGAGGAGGAGGGCGAGGCGGAGGATGCGGTGCTGAGACCGGGCCCGGGGAGCCCGCCGGTGACGTCCGGCGCGGTGTTCGTCCTGGTCAGGCGGGCGGGTCTGCCCGTGGGCACGCTGCTCGGGCAGGTCCCCGAGGGCGCGGACCCCACGCGGGTGCTGGCCGGGCTCGCGCGGGAACTGCCCCCGGGGGCGCCGCCCGAGCCGCTCCCGGCGCCGCCGGCCGCCAGTGTCGTGGTCGCCACCCGGGAACGCGCGGACCAGCTCGCCCGCGCCCTCGACTCGCTGCTCGCACAGGACCACCCGGACTTCGAGATCGTCGTCGTCGACAACGCGCCGGTGACCGGCGAGACCCGGGAACTGGTCGAGCGGAAGTACGGCGAGCGGGTGCGGTACGTGTGCGAGCCCGCCCCCGGACTCGCCGTCGCGCACAACCGGGGCCTCGCGGTCGTCCGGGGCGAGGTGGTCGCCTTCACCGACGACGACGTGGTCGCCGACCGGCGCTGGCTCACCGAACTGACCGCGCCGTTCGCCGCCGACCCGCGCCTCGGCTGTGCCACGGGCCTGATCCTGCCCGCGCGGCTGCGCACCCCCGCCCAGGTGCTCCTGGAGAGCCACGGCGGCTTCGCGAAGGGGTTCGTCCCGCGGACGTACGACCCGGAGCACCCGCCCGCCGACGAGCCGCTGTTCCCGTTCACCGCGGGCCGGTTCGGCTCGGGCGCCAGCATGGCCTTCCGTACGGCGGTGCTGCGGACGGTCGGCGGCTTCGACCCGGCGACCGGCGCAGGCACCCGCGCGCGGGGCGGCGACGACCTCTACGGGTTCGTCCGCGTCCTCGCCCACGGGCAGCGGCTGCGCTACACGCCCCGGGCGCTGGTCTGGCACCACCACCGGGAGACCTGGCGCGACCTGGAGACACAGGCGTACGGCTACGGCGCCGGCCTCACCGCGTACCTCACGGCGATCCTGGTGAACCGGCCCGCGCTGCTGCCTGCCCTCCTCGCCCGGGTGCCGGGCGGGCTGGCACACGCGCGGGGCCTGACCGCCGTACGCGCCACGGGCGAGGGCGAGGGCGAGGGCGAGGGCGCGGGCGCGGTGGGGGCGCCGGGCGGGCACGACTCCCGTACGCATCCCTGGCCGCGGCGCCTGGCGCGGTTGCAGCGCCGGGGCATGCTGTACGGCCCCGTCGGCTATCTGCGCGCCCGGCGCGCGCTGCGTGCGGCCGGGGTGGAGGCGCGGTGAGCGGGGCCGGGGCCGGCTCACCGGGAGCGGGCGGGTCGCGTGAGGGCGTCCCGGCGCCGGGCGGCGGGCACATACCCGTGTTCCTGTACCACGCGGTGATGGAGGACCCGCCCGCGTGGATCGCCGAGTTCACCGTCACGCCGAAGGCGTTCGCGGCCCAGCTGGACGCGATCGTCGACAGCGGCATGACGCCCGTCACGATCAGTGTGCTCGCCGACCATCTCGCCGGGCGGGCGCCCCTGCCGCCCCGGCCGGTGCTGCTCACCTTCGACGACGGCTTCGCCGACCTGCCCGGGCCCACCGCCGAGGCGCTGGCCGAGCGGGCGCTGCCCGCCACCGCCTATCTCACCACCGGGGCAATCGCGCCGGGCGGTCGCAGTCTGCTGCCGCCCGCCCCGATGATGACGCTGGACGCGGTGGCCGGGATGGAACGTTCCGGCATGGAGATCGGCAGCCACACCGTCACGCACGCCCAGCTCGACACCCTGTCCGGCAAGGCCCTGGCGCACGAACTCCGCGAGTCCAAGGCGGTCCTGGAGGACGCCCTCGGGCATCCGGTCCGCCACCTCGCCTACCCGCACGGCTACAACAGCGCGAAGGTGCGGGCGTCGTCGGCCCGTGCCGGGTACGAGACGGCGACCGCCGTGCGGCACGCGCTCAGCTCGGACCGCGACGAGCGGTTCCGCATCGCCCGGCTGATCGTGCGGCGGAGCCACACGGTCGCCCACGTCGAGTCCTGGCTGGCGGGCGGCGGCGCCCGCGTCGCCCCCTACCGCGACGGCCCGAAGACCGTCGCGTGGCGCTGGTACCGGCGGGGGCGGGCGGTGCTGCGGGGGCCCGAGTTCGCGGGTTAGGGCCTGTCCGGCGGGGTGGCGGTCAGTCGTGCGGCTGGTTGAGGTGCGGGTCGGCGGCCACCTCCCGCAGGCTGGCCCACGCCTGGTCGTTCGCCACGGCCAAGTTGCAGTGCGGTCCCGGGTCGCGGTAGTTCCACTGGAGGGCGGCCTTGACGCCCTCCAGGTCCTTGAGCACCCGGGGCACCTGCGCGTACCAGTCCGCCTGCCGGTCAGGCCGCTTCGGGTCGGAGGCGCTGCCGAACTCCGAGAGCATCAGGGGCTTGTCGTCGGAGATGTTGGCGCGGATCCAGTCGTGGGTGGCGTACTGCGTCTGCGCGAAGCTCAGCCAGCCGGTCTTGTGGCAGAGGTAGTAGTTGTACTGGTTGTAGCCGATCCAGTCGACGTAGTCGTCGCCCGGGTACATCCGCTCGAACAGGTCGCCGTGGTTCAGGTAGCCGGTGACGATCCAGGTCCACACCACGTTGTCGACGCCCAGTTCGCGGAACCGGTCGTGGATGTGCCGGTAGGCGCGGACGTAGTCGGCCGGGGTGCCGTTGTCCGGGGTGCGGGTGTCCATCTCCAGGTCGAAGGAGAGGAACACCTTCTTGCCCGTGCGCTGCCCGTACTCCTTGACGCGCCGCGCCTGGACGTCGATCACGGACTCGTCCAGCTCGCCGGCGGCGATCTGCTTCCAGGTGGGCTGCTGCCCCTTGGTGCCGCCCCACCACTTGCTCTCCCAGGACAGCAGCAGCATGCGGTCCTCGCCGACGCGCTGTTCCTGCTCGGTGAGGAGCTGGCCCTCCAGGCGGGTCTTAGTGACGGCGGACATGTCGTGGTACGTGTACACGATGTCGAGGCCGCGGCCGACGTTCTTCTCGTACTCCCGGACCTTCGCGGCCAGGTCGGACTTGTCGTGCGGCACGAAGGCGCCGAACCAGGCGCCGCAGGGCGGTTCGAGGAGGGCCGTGGGGCGGCACCTCGGGTCGTCGGCCGGGTCCGCGGGTCCCGAGGCGTCGCGCAGGGCGAGCACCGCGACCAGGACCGCGCAGGTGGCGGTGACGGATGTGATCAGCAGGCGGCGCCTGCCAGGGGGCGCGGGGTGCGTGGGGTGCTTGGGGTGCGTCGGTCGGCGGTGCTGTCCGGTCGTCGAGTCCGCGTTCGTGCGGCGAGCGGGACGGGCGAACCTCACAGAGTGGAACCCTTCCGTGTCGGTGGCGCGGCGCCCGGCGCCGTCCTGGGTGCCGGCAGGGCACGCAGGCTCGGGCAGAAGGCGGCGAGGGTGGTCAGCAGGGTGAGCGTCAGCAGGACGCGGTCCCCGCTGAGGGCGTGCGCGGCGATCAGCACCGTGGCGACGAGCATCGCGGCGCTCACGCTCAGCAGGACGGCCAGCATCAGCTGTTCCAGCAGGTCGGAGTGGCGTTCGAAGGCGGCGTCCCGGCGCTCGGCCGGGGCCTCGGCACGGCGGGCCCGGAGCGCGGGCCCGCAGATTCTGACCAGGGCGGCGCCGGGGCCGACGGCCAGGAAGACGGCGACGGCCGCGCCGCGCAGCGGGGAGCCGCCGGGCAGGGCGAGCGCGGCGAGCGCCAGCCAGCCGGCGAACGGGGGCAGCATACGGATCACGAGGTCCTGCGGTGTCATGGTGGGTGCCCTCCTCAGCTCGCCGGTTTCAGGACGTAGAGCACGCCCGCGCTGTTCTCCGCGACGCGCTCGAAGCGCGGCGAGTCCGCGACGGACTCCCGGACGCGTCTCAACTGGCCCGTGTTCAGCTGTCCGTTCATCTCGGAGTTGGCCACCTGTCCCTGGGTGAGCAGGAAGTAGGCGCGGGCCGGTGCTTCCACGCCGGCCATGTCGCGGGCGAGGACGGCGGCCGGGTCGCGCACGATGTCGTCGACGTGGGTCCGGGTGTCCTCAAGGAACCAGTAGTGGTCGACCCGCCAGTACTGCTCGTAGGCGAGCGGGTAGTTGCGGTTGGCGGCGACGACCAGGGAATCATCGGGCGCCTGGTCGAAGAGCTGCCGCACGAGCGCCACCTCGCCGGGCGGGAAGTAGTTGACGCGGTCCTTGCCCGAGTAGCTCGGCACGAACGCGAGCGTTGCGGCGAGCAGCACGAGCGGTGACAGCCACGCGGCGTAGCGCAGGGGCGGCAGCGAGGGCAGTGCGCGCAGGGGGAAGCGGCGGTGGGCGGACGCGGGTGGCGCCGCCTCCTCCGTCTGCCGTGCGTCGGCGTCGGCGTCGGCGTCGGCGTCGGCGTCGGCGTCGGCGTCGGCGTCGG
>NZ_JBHXNW010000132.1:0-12054 GCF_042717365.1 Streptomyces sp. NPDC058534 | reverse complement strand
GGAAACCTGGCCCGAAACCCTGCCGATCAACCACACATCTGATAATTAGCGATACTCGGCCTGTTTAAGCGAAAGCCCCAACAGTTGAAGACCCTGGCGCGCGCGTCGGCATCGGGGTCGGGTTTCGTCAGCCGCTCCAGCGATTCGAGGTCCAGGACCGGGTCCAGTCCGAGCCGGGCGGCGAAGGTACGCATCGCCTCGCCCTCGGCGACGGGCGTGCCGTCCGTCAGCCACACGTAGCCGACCGGGCGGTGGAATCCGGACGCCAGGGTGCAACCGGCCCGGTCGGCGTCCCACCACAGGGCGACTACGGGCCAGGGGGCGCCGACGGCGAGCGCCGCGGCCCAGCCGGTGACCACCCGGTCGACCGGTTCACCGGCGTGCCGCCAGGGCCCGCCCTCCGGGACGAGGACGCTCCACTCCCCGCCGGCCCCGGCCAGGGGCATGCGCTCGCCGAGCAGCGGGGCGACGGCGGCGACGGAGTCCGGCTCCGCGCGGCACAGCAGCAGGGCGCCGGCAGCGGGCTCTCCCCCGGACTCATCCGTTGACATGGTCACAAGGTAGGGCAATACGCCCCACTCGGCCGATCGTCGATCGCCAGAACGGGTGTCTTGACTTTCCATGTCCGCGATATATCGTGAATAGCGGAGGACGCGATATGGCGCGTTCGGTCGAGGAGGTCTGCACCATGTCCGAGTGGTCCGTCGCGGAGCCCAGGAAACTCACCTTCGACGAGTCCGTGAGCCGGCTGCACGTACGCATCGTCAACGGAACAGTGAACGTCGTGGGCACGGACGAGGGTTCCGCCCGCCTGGAGGTCTCCGAGATCGAGGGACCACCACTGATCGTCACCCATGAGGACGGCGCGCTCACCGTGGCCTACGAGGACCTGCCTTGGAAGGGCTTCCTCAAGTGGCTCGACCGCAAGGGCTGGCGCCGCAGCGCGGTGGTCTCCCTGGCGGTGCCGACCGGCACCCGCGTGGAGGTGGGCGCGGTCAGCGCCGCGGCCGTCGTCTCCGGGCTCGACGGGCACGCCGAGGTGAAGGGCGTCTCCGGCGACACCACCCTGGTGAGCCTCGCGGGACCGGTCCGCGCGGACACCGTCTCGGGGAACGTGGAGGCCCAGGCCCTCACCGGGGACCTGCGCTTCAACTCCGTCTCCGGTGACCTGACGGTGGTGGAGGCGGGTTCCTCCGTGCGGGCGGACTCGGTGAGCGGGTCGATGATCGTCGACCTGGACCCGGCCGGCGGACCCACCGACATCAGCCTGACCAGCGTCTCGGGCGAGATCGCCATCCGGCTGCCCCAGCCCGCCGACGCCCGGGTGGAGGCCAACACCGCCAGCGGCGCGGTCTCCAGCGCCTTCGAGGACCTCCGGGTGGGCGGCCAGTGGGGCGCCAAGCGGATCACCGGGCGGCTCGGCGCGGGCAACGGGCGGCTGAAGGCCACCACGGTCTCCGGCTCGATCGCCCTGCTGCGGCGGCCGGCCGCGGCGGACACTCCGTGGGAGCGGGAGCCGCGGGACACCGGCCCGGCGCACGACACGCCGGGCGACTCGGGGGACAATTCCGCTTCCGTCCGGGACCACGGCGACACCGCCGCCCCGTCGGACGGCACGACCGACAAGAAGGTGCTCTGACATGCCCCCCGTCTTCGCCCACGGCCGACTGCGGCTCTACCTCCTCAAGCTCCTGGACGAGGCCCCGCGCCACGGCTACGAGGTGATCCGGCTCCTCGAAGAGCGCTTCCAGGGCCTCTACGCCCCGTCGGCGGGCACGGTGTACCCGCGCCTGGCCAAGCTGGAGACCGAGGGACTGGTCACCCACACCACCGAGGGCGGACGCAAGGTGTACGCCATCACGGACGCCGGCCGCGCCGAGCTGGCCGAGCGCAGCGGTGAGCTGGCCGACCTGGAGCTGGAGATCCGGGAGTCGGTCGCCGAGCTGGCCGCCGAGATCCGGGCCGACGTGCGCGGCGCGGCGGGAGATCTGCGGCGGGAGATGCGGGCCGCGGCCAGCGCGGCGCACCAGGGCACCGGATCCGGGACGCAGGACGAGGCGGGCGCCGCCGGGGGCGTCGACGACAAGGAGGCCTGGCGGGCCGCCAAGGAGGAGATGCGCCGGGTCAAGCAGGAGTGGAAGGAGCAGGCCCGCCGCGCCAAGGACGAGAGCCGGCGCGCCCGCGACGAGGCCCAGCGGGCCCGGCGTCAGGCCAAGGAGGCCCAGGAGCGGGCCCGGACCCAGGCGCAGGAGGAGGTGCAGCGCATCGCCCAGCGGGTCCAGGAGCAGGTGCAGGACCACTTCTCGCGGGGCGACTGGCCCACGGGACTGCGCGAGGGGCTGAGCGAACTGGCGAAGGAGGTCGGCGACTTCGGCAAGGACTTCGGGAAGGAGTTCGGCAAGGACTGGGGCTTCGGCCGCACCGACGCGGGCTCCACCGCCCCCCGGCCCGAGTACTCCGCCACCCCCGAGGACTTCCCCGCCGGGTACGCCCCGGCCTGGGCCCACGAGGACACCGCGGACTCCACCGGGGACCCGGCCCGCGACCTGGACCGGCTGCTCGACCGTTTCCGGGACGACATCCGTGACGCCGCCCGGGACCGGGGCGTCACGACCGACCAGCTCCGTGACGCCCGCCGGCAGTTGTCGGCGGCCGCGGCGCACATCGGGGCGATTCTGCGGACGCCGAAGACCTGAGCCACCGTGGCACGGCCCCCGGCACCCGGCCGGGGGTGTCAGACGCGGGGCGTCGGGCTCAGGCCGCGCCCGCACCCTCCCCGGAGTCGCCGCCCAGCACCCTGGTCAGCGACTCGTGGGTCACCCCGTGGTCGGCGAGCACCTCCGCGGGCACGCCGGGGCGGATCGTCAGGGCGAGGAGGAGGTGCTCGTCCCCGATGCGCCGGTCGTGCCGGGCGACGGCGACCCGCAGCGCCTTTTCCAGGACCTCCTTGGCGCCCCGGTCGAAGCCGCGGTGTCCGGACCACCGGCGCCCGCCCTTCCGCTCGCCGGACATGACCCCGACACCGTGCACCTCCTCCACCCGGGCGACGATCCCCGAGACGTCGATCCCCAGTCCGGCGAGGGCGTCGGTCTCGGCCTGCGACAGACCGGCCCGGCGCCGAGCCTCCGCCAGCGCCCGCCGCACCGAGTCCCGGCGCTCGCCGCCGGCACCGAGCGCCGACAGCGCGAAGGAAGCGCGGCTGCCCTCCCGGTCCAGCAGGGCGAGCAGCAGATGCCCCGTGTCGACGGTCCGCGCATCCGCGGCCTCGGCGTGCTCGACGGCCCCCTGCACGACCGCTCGGGCATCCTCCGTGAATCGCTCGAACATCAATGCCTCCCGTACTTCTTGTGCACGGCCTGCCTGCTGACTCCGAGTTCCGTGGCGATCTCCTGCCACGACCACCCCTGGTGGCGCGCGCTGCGCACCTGCACCGCCTCCAGCTGCTCCAGCAGCCTGCGCAGTGCGGCGACGGCCCGCAGCCCGACCCTGGGGTCGCGGTCACCCGCACGCGTGGCGAGATCCGTTGCTTCGCTCATACGGTCAACTTAGGTTGACGCTCGCTCGACGTCAACCCCAGTTGACTGCCTCGGCGTCAGGAGCCGCTGAGCCACGACGTCAGGAGCCGCTGAGCACGATCTTGCCGAACAGCTCCCCGGAGGCCATCCGCTCGAAGCCCTCCCGGGCCCGGTCCATCGGAAGCACGTCGTCGATGACGGGACGTACACCTGTCGTGGCGCAGAAGGAGAGCAGGTCCTCCAGCTCGTCCTTGGTGCCCATCGTGGAGCCGACGACCCGCAGCTCCAGGAAGAAGATCCGGGTCAGCTCCGCATGGGAGGGCCGGTCGCCGCTGGTGGCGCCGGAGATGACCAGCGTCCCGCCCGGCCGCAGCGACTTCACCGAGTGCGACCAGGTGGCGGCGCCCACGGTCTCGATGACGGCGTCCACCCGCTGCGGCAGCCGGGCACCCGGCTCCACGGCCTCCACCGCGCCCAGTTCCAGGGCCCGCTTCCGCTTCGCCTCGTCCCGGCTGGTGGCGAAGACCCGCAGCCCCGCGGCCCGGCCGAGCACGATCGCGGCCGTGGCCACCCCGCCGCCGGCACCCTGCACCAGCACGGAGTCACCGGGACGCACCCCGGCGTTGGTGAACAGCATCCGGTACGCCGTCAGCCAGGCGGTCGGCAGACAGGCGGCCTCCGCGAAGGACAGCTCCTTCGGCTTGGGCAGGAGGTTCCAGGTCGGCACGGCGACCTGCTCGGCGAACGTCCCCGGGTAGCGCTCGGTGAGGATGGAGCGCGGCTCCCGGGGGCCGACCCCGTGGCCGGTCTGGCCGATCACCGAATGCAGGACGACCTCGTTGCCGTCCGCGTCGACCCCGGCGGCGTCGCAGCCCAGGATCATCGGCAGCCGGTCCTCCGGGAGGCCGACGCCGCGCAGGGACCACAGGTCGTGATGGTTGAGGGAAGCGGCCCTGACATCGACGACACTCCAGCCGGGCCGGGCCTCGGGAGCCGGACGCTCCCCCAACTCCAGGCCGGTCAGCGGCTCGTCGCGGTCGATTCGGGCGGCGTAGACAGCGAACATGGCCCTGACGATAGGTTCCACGCCCGCCGACCGGAACCACGACGCCCTGTGACACACACCCTCTTGCCACGACGCCGACGCCGGGCCACGCACCCGCCGCCCCCGAAGCACGCCCGCCACCCCGCCACACGTCCGCCGCCCCCGGAAAAGCGAGCGGCCCCCGCCCCCCCAAAGGGGGCGGGGCCCCCCCCCCCCCCCCCGCCCCACCCCCGCCGCGCCCCCCCCCCCCCCCCGCCCCCGCGCCCCCCGCCCCCCCCCCCCCGGCGCCCCCCCCCCCCCCCGCCCGCCGCCCCCCGCCCCCCCCCCCCCCCCCGCGGGCCGCTCACCGCACACGCGTCACACCGTTACCGGCGCGCCACACCCTCCGCGCGGGCCGCGGCCGCCACCGCCGCCGTGACGGCCGGGGCGACCCGCTCGTCGAACGGGGAGGGGATGACGTAGTCGGCGGCGAGGTCGTCGCCCACCACGGAGGCCAGCGCCTCGGCCGCCGCGAGCTTCATGCCCTCGGTGATCCGCGACGCCCGCACCTGGAGCGCGCCCGCGAAGATGCCCGGGAACGCCAGCACGTTGTTGATCTGGTTCGGGAAGTCCGAGCGCCCCGTGGCGACGACCGCCGCGTACTTGTGGGCGACCTCCGGGTGCACCTCGGGGTTCGGGTTGGCCATCGCGAAGACGAAGGCGCCCTTCGCCATCGAGGCCACCGCCTCCTCGGCCACCGTGCCGCCGGAGACGCCGATGAAGACGTCGGCGCCCGCGAGCGCGTCCTCCAGCGAGCCGGACAGCCCCGCCTTGTTGGTGAAGGAGGCCACCTCCTGCTTGACCGGCGTGAGGTCCGCCCGGCCCGCCGAGATGATGCCCTTGCGGTCGGCCAGCGCGACGTCCCCGATACCGGCCTCCACCAGCATCTTGGCGATGGCGACACCGGCCGCGCCCGCGCCCGAGATCACCGCGCGCAGCTCGCCCAGCGTCCGCCCGCTCAGCCGCGCCGCGTTGCGCAGCGCCGCCAGCGTCACGACCGCCGTGCCGTGCTGGTCGTCGTGGAAGACCGGGATGTCGAGGCGTTCCTGGAGCTTGCGCTCGATCTCGAAGCAGCGCGGCGCCGAGATGTCCTCCAGGTTGACGCCGCCGAAGGAGGGCGCGAGGCGGACCACCGTCTCGACGATGTCGTCGGCGTCCGTGCAGTTCAGGGCGATCGGGACCGCGTCCACCCCGCCGAACTGCTTGAAGAGGATCGCCTTCCCCTCCATCACCGGAAGGGAGGCCTCCGGCCCGATGTCCCCGAGTCCCAGCACGGCCGTACCGTCCGTCACGACCGCGACGACCGAGGACTTCCAGGTGTAGTCGTGGACGAGGTCGGGCTGCTCGGCGATCGCGCTGCACACTTTCGCGACGCCGGGCGTGTACGCCAGGGACAGGTCTTCCTTGTCACGGACCGGCACGGTGGCCTGCACGGCCATCTTGCCGCCGCGGTGCAGCGCGAACGCGGGGTCGAAGGAGTCGAGCGGCTCCGCGCCCGCCTCCTGCTCCGCACCGGCTCCGTTGTCGCTGCGAGGATTGACGATCTCCGCTGCCACTTTGTCTTACCCCTTAAGAGTTCATGGTTTGAGGGTTTGTCCACTCCTGGTGAGGAATGGGCGGGCACCGCGCGGGAGGATGGCTGTCTGGGCCACGAGGCCCCGCGCGACGGGCGCGCCGCACACGCGCCCTGAGCCCCTGATGAGGGGTGTAAAGAACCTTCTTACCCGACGGACGCCTCCGGCGACGAGTCGGATAAGAGCAAGCTCACATGTCGGACCCCGAACACCGCATGTCGGTGACATGGCTCATAGCCGGGGATCAGGACAACCTCGCGGCACCCCTTGACAGACCGGGAGAAGCCGCCACCAACAGCCGTACGCACTGGTGATCCATGCCTGGATAGCGATAAATTCCGCAGATCTTCCGGCCGGAGCGGCAGATTCCCGTAAAGGTTCGGTCGTGATGTACCGACCTGATGCGGTTCGGGGGGTGACCCGTTATCCGATTTTGACATGACGGCCCCCCTGAATGGCCGAGTCCGAATGGCAAGATGCCGTAATCACACGAGGTCGCGGCACTCGAAGGTGTGTGCTCTCGTCGACCCACGGCGTCCGCCGGTCCCCCGGCAGACGTCCCGCCCCATCGGAACGCCACCGTCCCCATCGGCAACTCCATTCATCCGCCGGAGGAACCACCATGACCGCAAGCTCCACCCGTCGTACGACCGCCGCGCACTCCCGGCTAGCAGCGGTCGGTGCGATCGCGGTCGCAGGCGCGCTGCTGCTCACCGGATGCGGCGACCAGACCGAGAACAGCGACTCCGGCAGCGACAACCAGTCCTCGAGCGGTGCTCCGCTGGCCGACAAGCTGCCGCAGTCCATCCGCGACAAGGGCACCGTCAAGGTCGGCTCCGACATCGCCTACGCGCCGGTCGAGTTCAAGGACGACTCCGGCAAGACGGTCGGTATCGACCCCGACCTCGCGGACGCCCTGGGCAAGCAGCTCGGCGTGAAGTTCGAGTTCGAGAACGGCACCTTCGACACCCTGATCACGGGTCTGCGCTCCAAGCGGTACGACATCGCCATGTCCGCGATGACCGACACCAAGGACCGCCAGGAGGGCATCGACGCGGACACCGGCAAGAAGGTCGGCCAGGGCGTCGACTTCGTCGACTACTTCACCGCCGGTGTCTCCATCTACACCAAGAAGGGCGACGACCAGGGCATCAAGACCTGGTCCGACCTGTGCGGCAAGAAGCTCGTGCTGCAGCGCGGCACGGTCTCCGAGGACCTGGCCAAGACCGAGAACGAGAAGTGCCCGGCCGGCAAGAAGATCTCCATGGAGGCCTTCGACAACGACCAGCAGGCCCAGACCCGCCTGCGCGCGGGCGGCGCGGACGCCGGCTCCTCCGACTTCCCGGTGGCGGCGTACGCGGTGAAGACCGCCGGCGGCGGCAAGGACTTCCAGATCGTCGGCGAGCAGGTCGAGGCCGCGCCGTACGGCATCGCGGTCGCCAAGGAGAACACGCAGCTGCGGGACGCCCTGAAGGCGGCGCTGGACGCGGTGATCGCCAACGGCGAGTACAAGAAGATCATGGACAAGTGGGGCGTGGCGGAAGGCGCCGTCACGGAGGCCACCATCAACGGCGGCAAGTGACCGCGCGGCGGGCACTGAAAGGCAACATCCGTGACTGTTGACATCGACAAGACGGGCTCCGGCCCGGCGGACACCCCGCCGGCCGGCCCGGAGGCCATCAGGGCCATCCCGGTCCGGCACTACGGGCGCTACATCACCGCGGTCGTCGCGATCGCGCTGCTGGCCGCGGTCGTGTACGCGTTCTCCCAGGGCAAGATCAACTGGGGTGCGATCCCGGACTACTTCTTCGACGACCGCATCCTGTCCGGCATGGGCAAGACGCTCCTGATCACCGTCCTGGCCATGGTCATAGGCATCGTCGGCGGCATCCTGCTCGCGGTGATGCGGCTGTCGAAGAACCCGGTGACCTCGTCCATCGCGTGGTTCTACATCTGGTTCTTCCGCGGCACACCGGTCCTGGTGCAGCTGGTCGTCTGGTTCAACCTCGGCCTGGTCTTCGAGTACATCAACCTCGGCCCGTTCTACCGCGACGAGTGGTCCGACTTCATGACGCCGTTCCTGACGGTGCTGCTCGGGCTCGGCCTCAACGAGGCCGCGTACATGGCGGAGATCTGCCGCGCCGGTCTGCTCGCGGTCGACGAGGGCCAGACCGAGGCGTCGCAGGCGCTCGGTATGAGCCACTCGAAGACACTGCGCCGGATCGTCATCCCGCAGGCGATGCGCGTGATCGTGCCGCCGACGGGCAACGAGGTCATCAACATGCTGAAGACGACCTCGCTGGTGTCGGTCGTCCAGTACTCCGAGTTGTTCAGGGTGGCTCAGGACATCGGCCAGACCTCGGGCGCACCCGCCGAGATGCTGTTCCTGGCGGCGGCCTGGTACCTGCTGCTGACCTCGGTCTTCAGCGTCGGCCAGTACTACCTGGAGCGCTACTACGCCCGTGGTTCCAGCCGCAGCCTGCCGGCCACGCCGATGCAGAAGATCAGGGCGAACCTGCTGTCCCTGTCGAACCGCTCCAGCACGACGGGAGGTGCCGCATGACCGCCATGGTCAAGGCCGAGGGCGTCCACAAGTCCTTCGGCCCCATCGAGGTCCTCAAGGGCATCGACCTGGAGGTGAAGTCGGGCGAGGTGTTCTGCCTGATCGGCCCCTCCGGCTCCGGCAAGTCCACCTTCCTGCGGTGCATCAACCACCTGGAGAAGATCAACGCAGGACGGCTCTACGTCGACGGCGAGCTGGTCGGCTACCGCCAGAAGGGCGACAAGCTCTACGAGCTGAAGGACAGCGAGGTCGCGGTCAAGCGCCGGGACATCGGCATGGTTTTCCAGCGCTTCAACCTGTTCCCGCACATGACGGCGCTGGAGAACGTCATGGAGGCGCCGATCCAGGTCAAGGGCGTGAGCAAGGCGCAGGCGAGGGAGCGCGCGGGCGCCCTGCTGGAGCGGGTGGGCCTGGCCGACCGGGCCCGCAACTACCCCTCACAGCTCTCCGGCGGCCAGCAGCAGCGGGTCGCGATCGCGCGGGCCCTCGCGATGGACCCGAAGCTGATGCTGTTCGACGAGCCGACCTCGGCCCTGGACCCGGAGCTGGTCGGCGACGTCCTCGACGTCATGCGCGACCTCGCCGAGTCCGGCATGACGATGGTCGTCGTCACCCACGAGATGGGCTTCGCCCGCGAGGTGGGCGACAGCCTGGTGTTCATGGACGACGGCGTGGTCGTCGAGTCGGGCAACCCGCGCGACGTCCTGACCGATCCGCAGCACGAGCGGACGAAGGCGTTCCTGTCCAAGGTCCTCTGAGGCACTGAGGGCGCCGCGCATCCTGATGGCAGCGCGAGGAGGGGCGGTACGGAAGAACCCGTACCGCCCCTCCTCCATGTCAGGGGCTCGCTGTCATGGGCTCACTTCACCGCCAGCAGCAGCGTGTCCGACGGTGAGCACCACACCGGCCGCGCCTCGCCGAAGCCCTTCTCGCGCAGTACGCGCGCGTGCCAGGCCGCCGAGGGCATCTCGCCGTCGGCGTGCTCACCGTAGATCTCGAAGCGGCGGGCGGTCGGTTCGGCGAGGACCGGGTCCTTGGCGGCGAGCTGCCACCACTCGGCCCAGTCGAGCGCGCCCCCGCTCCTGGCCGCGTCCATCTGCGCGTGCCGCCGCGCCCGCTCGGCCGCGTTGATCCGGGGCGTCGTGTCGTCGATCATGTGGTCCGCGTTCATGAAGACGCCACCGTCGCGGACCAGGCCCGCGACCCGGCCGTAGAGATCCGCGAGGGGTTCGGCGTGGAACCAGTGCAGGGCCGTGGCGGTCAGGACGGCGTCGTACGAGTCGTAGGGCAGCCTCGCCGGCCAGTCGGGGTCCTTGAGGTCGGTGGTGACGAAGGAGACCCGCTCGTCGCCCGCGAAGGTGCCCTCGGCGATCGCGAGCAGCGCGGGGTCGAGGTCCACGCCGGTGCTGGTGGCCCCGGGGAAGCGGGCGAGCAGCCGGGCCGTGATGGTGCCGGTGCCGCAGGCCAGGTCCAGCACGCGCGGTGCGGTGCCGGCGAGCGCCTCGACCATGTCGAGCATGATCCGGAAGCGGTCCTCCCGGTCCGGCATGTACCACTCCTGCTGCCGGTCCCAGCTCTCCTGCCAGGCCCGCCAGTCGGCGCCGGCCGTGGTGGCGTCGGTGGTGTTCGTGGTGTCCGCGTCCGTCATCGGGCCCCTCCGTGCATGCGTGACGTAATACCCTGGAAGCACGATCAGCTGTTACCTGACCGCAGGCACGACCATAGAGCCCCTCCGTAAGGACTACAAGTGGAACTGGCCTATTACTCGGATTACGCCGTACGTCTCGTCAACACCGAGGAACCGTCCCGCGGACAGGACTCCCTGACCTCGGTCGAGGCCGTCCGCGAGCTGTTCGGCGCCAACCAGTCGGCGGCCCGACGCGCCGCCGACTCGGACGTGACCCGGTTCCGGTCGGTCCGGGGCAGGCTGCGCGCGGTCTTCGAGGCGGCGGACGGCGGCGACGAGACCCTCGCCGTGGACCTCCTCAATTCGCTCCTCCTGGAGTTCCCGGTGAGCCCGCAGATCTCCGGCCACGACCACCGCGACGACGACGGCCGCCCGCTGTGGCACATGCACCTGGCGGACCACCCGTCCAACGCCACCGCCGGCTTCGCCGCCATCGCGGCGATGGGCCTCGCCTTCCACCTCACCGAGTACGGCGTGGACCGCCTGGGCCTGTGCGAGGCGTCCCCCTGCCGCAACGCCTACCTGGACACCTCCACCAACCGCTCCCGGCGCTACTGCTCCGACCGCTGCGCGACCCGCGCCAATGTGGCGGCCTACCGCGCCCGCAAGCGCCTGGAGGCGGACCGGAGGGCCGGCACCGGCCTGACCGCGGACAGCGCCCAGCGGGCCACGGCGAACGGGGAGCGCTGACCCGTCCGCGGCGGCCGGTACCGCAGGCGCACCCTGCCGAGCACCAGGTCCTCGGGGACGACCCCGTAGTCGGTGCTGTCCCCGCCGGCGAAGGCGTTGTCCCCGAGCACCCACCAGCCGGTCCCGCGCCGCTCGGCGGCCCGCTTGACCACCAGCAGGTCCTGCTGGAAGGGATGCCGCAGCACGACCACGTCACCCGGCCGGACCCGCGCCCCCCAGTGCACGAGCAGCACGTCACCGTGGTGCAACGTGGGCACCATCGACGGCCCGGTCACCTCGGCCGGTCCGAAGGGCAACGCCCCTCTCGCGCGTTCGGTCTCCTGCGACAGCCGCTCCGGCATCACCCGGCACCTCCCCGGTCTTTCCTCCACCAGTCTCAGTCTCACCCCCGGACTTTTGTCCTAAGCCCACGGGGGCACTCGCGAAATCGGGTCTCCCAGGGAGTAATGTCCCCCCTGAGAAGACGATCACGAGGAAGGAACGCTTCATGCTTTCCCGCCTGTTTGCCCCCAAGGTCACGGTCAGCGCCCACTGCGACCTGCCCTGCGGCGTGTACGACCCGGCCCAGGCCCGCATCGAGGCGGAGTCGGTGAAGGCCGTCCAGGAGAAGATGGCCGGTAACGACGACCCGCACTTCCAGGCCCGCGCCACGGTCATCAAGGAGCAGCGCGCCGAGCTCGCGAAGCACCACGTGTCCGTGCTGTGGAGCGACTACTTCAAGCCCCCGCACTTCGAGAAGTACCCGGAGCTGCACCAGCTGGTCAACGACACCCTGAAGGCCCTCTCGACCGCCAAGGGCTCGACCGACCCGGCGACCGGCCAGAAGGCCCTGGACTACATCGCCCAGATCGACAAGATCTTCTGGGAGACCAAGAAGGCCTGATCTATGCATGACCATGCGTAACCCTTCAACGGGGCTACCCGGCAGGTCAGAGCAACAG
>NZ_JBHXNW010000131.1:0-13011 GCF_042717365.1 Streptomyces sp. NPDC058534 | reverse complement strand
CGTACCCGACCACGCGCCCACCCCGCCCCCGCACGCGGCCCGGACCCGGCGCCGTCCGGTCCGGGCCCGCGTGCACGTGGCGCAGCTCACGTGTGAGGAGACCGGCGAGCGCGCATGCCGATCAGGAGACCGGTCACCACGGACCGGACCCGACGAGGAGCCGCGCCATGCCCAGGAACACCACGCCCGCCGACCACGGCGGCACGCCCGACCCGCACGACACGGGAGCCCTTCAGGGGGTGCGCATCGCCGACTTCTCCCGCGTGCTGGCCGGACCATACGCCACGATGCTCCTCGCCGACCTGGGCGCCGAGGTCGTCAAGGTGGAGCGGCCCGGCACCGGCGACGACACCCGGGCCTGGCGTCCGCCCGCCGACGCCTCCGGCACCTCCACGTACTTCCTGGGCGTGAACCGCAACAAGCGGTCCGTCACCCTCGACCTCACCACCGACGAGGGACGGGACCGGGCCCGCACGCTGATCGCCGGCTCGGACGTCGTGGTGGAGAACTTCCGCCCCGGCACCATGGAGAAGCTCGGCCTCGGCCACGAGGAACTCCTCGCCGCCGACCCGCGGCTCGTCTACTGCTCCGTCACCGGCTTCGGCACCGGAGCGGGCGCCGGAATGCCCGGCTACGACCTGCTGGTGCAGGCCGTCGGCGGGCTGATGAGCGTCACCGGGCAACCGGAACCGGACGGGGAACCGACCAAGACGGGCGTGGCCCTCGTCGACGTCATCACCGGACTGCACGCCACCGTCGGCATCCTCGCCGCCCTGCGCCACCGGGAGCGCACCGGCCAGGGCCAGCTCGTCGAGGTCAGCCTGCTCGGCTCGCTGCTGTCGGCGATGGCGAACCAGGCCTCCGGGTACGTCTCGGCGGGGGTTGTCCCGGGCCGGCTCGGCAACGGCCACCCGAGCATCGCCCCGTACGAGACCTTCTCCACGGCGGACCGGCCGATCGCCCTCGCGGTCGGCAACGACCGGCAGTTCGCCGCGCTGGCCGCGCTGCTCGGCGCACCCGGGCTCGCCGACGACGCGCGGTTCCGCAGCAACCCGGACCGCGTGGCCCACCGGAGTGAACTCCGCCCGCTGCTCCAGGACCGGCTGCGCACCCGCACCGCCGACCACTGGGCCGACGTGCTGCCCGCGGCCGGCGTGCCGGCCGGTCCGGTCAACGCCCTCGACCAGGCCTTCGCCTACGCCGAACGGCTGGGCGTCGAGGCCGTGGTGGACGTCGGCGGTACCCGCCAGGTGGCCCATCCGATCCGTCTCGGCAGCACCCCGGCGAGCTACCGGCTCGCACCGCCTGAGCTGGGCGAACACACCGAGGACGTCTTCCGTACGAGGGAGGGGCCGGGCGCCTGACGCCGGCCCCGGCGTGGCCGTACGGCTGAGCCCACAGCGCCTGGGTACCCTCCGCCGCATGGCGGTGGACAGGAGGACCGAGCCGCCGCGCCGGGCACCGGCGCGGCAGCGGACGAACCGCACGCTCGGGCGGGCGCTGGCCCGGTGGGCGACGACGACCGATCACAAGGTGATCGGCAATCTCTATATGACGACGTCCTTCGGCTTCTTCCTCTTCGGCGGCCTCCTCGCCCTGCTGATGCGCAGTGAACTGGCCCGCCCGGGACTCCAGCTGGTCACCAATCACCAGTACAACCAGCTGTTCACCGTCCACGGCACGATCATGATGCTGCTGTTCGCGACCCCGCTGTTCGCCGGGTTCGCCAACGCGATCATGCCGTTGCATATCGGCGCCCCGGACGTGGCGTTCCCCCGGCTCAACGCGCTCTCCTACTGGCTGTACCTGTTCGGCGGCCTGATGGTGGTGGCCGGCTTCCTGACACCCGGGGGAGCGGCCGCTTTCGGCTGGTTCGCGTACGCGCCGCTGAACAACGCGGTGTTCAGCCCCGGCACGGGCGGCGATCTGTGGACCATGGGTCTGGTGGTGACCGGTGTGTCCACCACGCTCGGCGCGGTCAACTTCATCACCACCATCCTGTGTCTGCGCGCTCCCGGCATGACCATGTTCCGCATGCCGATCTTCACCTGGAACGTGCTCTTCACATCGATCCTGGTGCTGCCCGCCTTCCCCGTCCTCACCGCCGCGCTGCTCGCACTGGAGGCCGACCGGAAGTTCGGCGCGCACATCTTCGACGCGGCGAACGGCGGGGCGCTGCTGTGGCAGCACCTGTTCTGGTTCTTCGGCCATCCCGAGGTGTACATCGTCGCGCTGCCGTTCTTCGGCATCGTCTCCGAGATCATCCCGGTGTTCAGCCGCAAGCCGATCTTCGGCTACGTCAGTCTGGTCGGCGCCACCATCGCGATCACCATGCTGTCCGCCGTGGTGTGGGCCCACCACATGTTCGCCACCGGCGCGGTGCTGCTGCCGTTCTTCTCCCTGATGTCGTTCCTCATCGCGGTGCCGACGGGAGTGAAGTTCTTCAACTGGATCGGCACGATGATCCACGGCTCGCTGTCCTTCGAGACACCCATGCTGTGGTCGTTCGGGTTCCTGATGACATTCCTGCTCGGCGGCATGAGCGGCGTCCTCATCGCCTCCCCACCCCTGGACTTCCACCTGACGGACTCGTACTTCATCGTCGCCCACCTGCACTACGTGCTCTTCGGCACCGTCGTCTTCGCGATGTTCGCCGGTTTCTACTTCTGGTGGCCGAAGTTCACCGGCAGACTGCTCGACGAACGCCTCGGGAAGATCCACTTCTGGACGCTCTTCGTCGGCTTCCAGACCACCTTCCTCGTCCAGCACTGGCTCGGCCAGCAGGGCATGCCGCGCCGCTACGCCGACTACCTGGCCGCGGACGGCTTCACCACGCTGAACACCATCAGCTCCATCGGCGCCTTCCTGCTCGGCCTCTCCACGCTGCCCTTCCTCTACAACGTGTGGCGCACCCGCCAGTACGGCACGAAGGTGGAGCACGACGACCCCTGGGGCTACGGACGTTCCCTCGAATGGGCCACCAGCTGCCCGCCCCCGCGGCACAACTTCACGTCGCTGCCCCGGGTCCGCTCCGAGTCACCGGCGTTCGACCTGCACCACCCGGACATCGGCCGACACGACCAGAGGCACGAGCAGAGGAGGCAGAGTTGAGGACCGAAGCCCGTCTGTTCACCGGCGTGGCGGCCTTCTTCGCCGTCACCGCGGCCACCTACGGCTGGTTCTCCCACGAGCCGGCCGGCACCGCCGCACTGACCATCGCCTTCCTGATGGCCTCGCTCGTCGCGTTCTTCCTGCACGTGCAGTACCGCAAGCGCGGCCTGCGGGCGCAGGACCGGGGCGACGCCGAGGTCCTGGACACCGCGGGCCCGCTGGACTTCTTCCCGCCGCACAGCCCCTGGCCCATCACGGCCGCGCTCGGCGCCGTCGTCCTCGCGCTCGGCATCGTCTACGGTCTGTGGCTCGCGCTGATCGGCTTCGGCGTGGTCGCCCTCGCCGTCTTCGGCCTCGTCTTCCAGTACGCCGACCGGGACGCTCAGCGCTCCAGCTCGCCGGAGGACGATTCCGGCTCGGACTCCGTCTCCTCGACGTCGACCCGGTCGCCGTAGTACCACTCGCTGAGCGTCGCCCGCAGCCGCCCCACCTGCGATGCGTCCTCGTCGGGCGCCGTCGGCGCGAGCGGCTCGGGCTCCTTCCGCGACCGCAGCACGTACCGCTCCTCGGCGTCGAGGGGCGCGTGGCTCTCGACGTAGCCGCCCGCCAGGGTCTGCACCAGATCGCCCGTCTCCCCGCCCTCGGAAAGCCGCTCCCGCTCCCTCTCCTGCAGCGCCAGGCAGACACGTTTGGTCGCCATGAAGGCGATCGGCGGCAGCAGCACCAGGGAGATCCGGAACACCCAGGTCAGCAGGTTCAGCGAGACGTCGAAGACGTAGGCGAGGATGTCGTTGCCGCCCGCCAGCAGGAGAACCGCGTAGAAACAGATCGCGGCGACGCCCAGCCCGGTCCGCACGGGCTTGTCCCGGGGCCGTTCGCACAGATGGTGCTCCGCGTGGTCGCCCGTCACCCAGCGCTCGAAGAACGGGTACGCGTACAGCACCGCGAACAGGGCGCCCGGCAGCACGACCGCGGGCACCAGCACGTTCCACATGACGGTGTGCCCCGCCACCTCTGTCTCGAACGGCGGCACCAGCCGCAGCGACCCCTCCAGGAAGCCGACGTACCAGTCCGGTTGCGAGCCGAAGGAGACGAGGTCGGGCCGGTAGGGTCCGTACGCCCAGATCGGGTTGATCTGCGCCGCCCCCGCGAGCACCGTCAGGACACCGAAGACCATGAAGAACAAGCCCGTCGAGTTCGTCATGAACTGCGGGAACATCGGCTTGCCCACCGCGTTGCGGTTGGTGCGGCCGCGTCCCGCCCACTGGGTGTGCTTCAGATAGAAGACCAGGATCAGATGGAGCGTGACCAGCGCCAGCAGCAGCCCAGGGAGCAGCAGGATGTGCAGCGAGTACAACCGCGGGATCACGTCGTCGCCGGGATACTCGCCACCGAACACGAACATGCTGAGGTACGTCCCGACCAACGGGATGGACAGCATGATGCCCTGCGCGATGCGCAGCCCCGTCCCGGACAGCAGATCGTCGGGGAGCGAGTAGCCGGCGAAGCCCTCGACGAGCGCCAGCAGGAACAGCGTCACGCCGATCAGCCAGTTCACCTCACGTGGCCGGCGGAACGCCCCGGTGAAGAAGATCCGCAGCAGATGCACTCCGATGGCCGACAGGAACACCAGGGCCGCCCAGTGGTGCATCTGCCGGATCAGCAGCCCGCCGCGCACGTCGAAACTGATGTCCACCGTCGAGCGGTACGCCTCCGACATGCTCAGCCCGAGCAGTGGCTCGTACGACCCGTCGTAGACGACCTCCGCCATCGACGGCTCGAAGAACAGGGTCAGCCACACCCCGGTCAGCAGTAGCACGACGAGGCTGTAGAGGGCGATCTCGCCCAGGAGGAAAGACCAGTGCTCCGGGAAGGCCTTGCGCAGCAGCCCACCGCCCTCGGAGACGGGGAAGCGCCCGTCGGCCCAGTTGACGGTGTGTTCGGCCGCGTAGCGGGCCCGCGCGCCGGCGCGGGCCCTTCTCCTCTTCAACAGCACCGCGCATGGATTCCCCGCCGCCCGCGCCGGAAACTACGCCCGTACCGGGCGGAGACTACCTACGGTCCCCCTTCGGCTTGCCCGGCTGGTCCGGAGTGCCGTGCGGCGGCGGGGAGAACGGCTCCGGAGAGGTCGCGGGCGACACGGGGGAGCCCGTGCGGCCCTGCCCCTGCTCCGGGCGTACGGCGTCCGGGTCGCCCGAGGACGGCTCGGCACCGGACTTCAACTGTTCCAGCCGGGCCGCCAGCAGCTCCGTGGCGGGGAGGCGGTCGGCGTGCGACCTCTCGTACGCCAGCAGTTCCTCCACATCCTCCGCGCCCAGGGACCGGATCCGGCTCTCCAGCCCGCCGATGGGCAGGTGGTCGTAGTCCGGCAGCGCCAGGGTGTCGCGAGCGGGGTCGGCCATGGTTCCCACTTCCCTCTGCACGACATCCTCGGGGTCAGCGTCCGCCCGGTCCGCCGCTGCCGAACGAACCGCTGCTGCCCTCGTCCCAGCGGGGCCGCTCCTGATCCGCGGCGGTGCGGCTGCCCTGGTGCCCGAGCTCGTGCGGCAGCGCCCGGTCGTCGCTCCTGGGCATCTCGTCGGGCTCCCGGCGCTCCCGAGTCTCGTGGACGGGCCCCTCGTCGGGCATACGGGGCTGCTCCTCGGGACGCGGCGGGGGCGACTCCTTGCGCTTTTGCCGGCTACCGAAGGCGAACGCGCCGATCAGCAGGCCCACCACCACGACGGCCGCGGCACCGATGCCGATGCCGATCCCGCTGGAGCTCACGGCCAGGTCCATCCATGCGTTGGTCATGGGGCGCGGGTACCCCCGGTCCACGTGACCAACCTGCTCAGCCCGACCGGGACGCTCGCGTCTGCGAGCGGTTGGCCTTCCGGATCGCCGCGAGCAGATCCGCCTTCGACATCCGTGACCGGCGCTCGACGCCCAGCCGCTTCGCGACGCCGTACAGGTGCTCCTTGGAGGCCTTCTCGTCGACTCCCTCGCCGCTGCGGCCGCCCGGACTGCGGGTCGGAAGGACCCTTGCGGCCGCCCTCCTTGCGCTCCCAGTGGTCGCCGACCTTCTCGTACTTGTGCTTCAGCGCCCCGTACGCCACCCGGTGGGCGCGCTCGCCCTCGCCGTACTCCTCCACGGCCGAGTCGTGGGCCTTGATCCAGGTGCGCTGGGCCTCCCGGGGGGAGCGTTCCAGGGTCGACGGCAGTTCCTGCCGTCCCGGCATGTCGTGCACCTCCGTGTGCGGTCGACTTCATCGCTGTCACCAGCTTCACAAGAGTCCACGGGTGCCCGGCGGCCCACCCGGAAAACAGGCCGGAGCCCTTGGAAACACCGGGCCCGCCGGTTTGGCGCCGCCCGCAGCGGCAACCCGCGCGGTGTGACATCGACAACGACTTCCCAGCAGGAACTGTTCCGCTTCCTGGAGGACCGCTTCGCGTGCGCACAGGCGTGCACCGAGTGCGCCAGGGCCTGCGCGCTGCGGGCGAGCCTCGTGGACCCGGACGGAACCGAGAACCAGGAACTCGTACGGCGCAGGGGCATCATGTGCGCGGAGGTCTGCGACGCGACCTGCCGCGTGCTGTCCGAACAGAACCAGGTGGACGAGGACGCCATCCGCGTCCAGCTGGAGTGGTGCCGGCAGGTGTGTCTGGAGAGCGCGCACGTCTTCGACGCGCACCCGGGCGCCGAGGAGAGCGCGCAGGCGTGCCGCGACTGCGCCCGGGCCTGCGGAGAGTTCCTGGCCACCCTGCACTGAAGCCCGGGGAGCAGCGGCCCCTGGGATCCGGCCGCGCGGGGCGTTGGCCTCGCGGCATGGCGGCGACGCGTTCGAACGCCGATCCGGGGCAGCACCGGGGTCAGCCACGACATGCCCCGGAACTGGAACTCGGGGTCGGGGATCGGCGCGAAGTGGGCCACCTGCTCGGGCAGCAGGAACCAGGGCTCGCTGCCGGTCGGCGGGTCGTAATGCGGGCCGAGGCTATGGAGCGCGTGGTCACCCGCTGGTACAGGGACTACCGCCAGGTTCGGCTCCTGCCCCCGGATCCTGGACCGCACCCGCGAGACCATCGCTGCCCTCGGCTGGGAGGCGGACCCGGAGCTATGGGGGCCGCCGTCCGACGAGACCCTCGTCTCCGTGGCGGCGAAGTGCCAGCACGCCCCGGACTGCACCATCGTCATCACGCCCAAACCGAAGCCCGGCCTCGCGTAGCCTGCCCGTGAAGGGAGGCCCTATGTCCGAATGGACCGACCCGCGTTACGCGGATCTGGTGGCGGCGTGGAACCGCTCGCAGCAACCGGAGTCGCGCGACCCGGAGCCGAGGCCGGCGCGGGGATTCATCGTCCCGCCCAAGCCCTAGCGCAGTACCCGCGGCCCCCGCCCGCCGGCCCCCCCCGTTCTCGTGTCATCCGGCCCTCCGTTATGTACGCTCGTACACATGGGATATCTGCTCCTGGCCGGAGCCATCGCCGCCGAGGTCGCCGGAACCACCGCCATGAAGTACAGCGAGGGCTTCAGCAGGCTGGTCCCCTCGCTGCTGACGGCGTTCGGGTACGTGCTCTCCTTCGCGCTGCTCGCGCAGACCCTGAAGGTGCTGTCCGTCGGCACCGCCTACGCCATCTGGGCGGGCGTGGGCACGGCCGCCATCGCCACGATCGGGGTGGCGTTCATGGGGGAGGGGATGACGCTCACCAAGGCCGCCGGGATCGCGCTGATCATCATCGGGGTCGTCGTCCTCAACCTGGGCGGCGCGCACTGATGTCCCGCCGCTACGACCCCGAGCGACGCCAGCGCCTCATCGACGCGGCGATCCGGGTCGTCGGCCGCAAGGGCATCGCCGGCCTCAGCCACCGCACGGCCGCCGCCGAGGCGGACGTGCCGCTGGGTTCGACGACGTACCACTTCGCGACCCTGGACGAGCTGCTGGTCGCCGCCCTGCGCCAGGCCAACGAGGGCTTCGCCAAGGTCGTGGCCGGGCACCCGGGCCTGTCCGACCCCGACGCCGACCTGCCCGGCGAACTGGCCCGCGTGCTCGGCGAGTGGCTGGCCGGCGACCGCACGGGCGTGGAGCTGGAGTACGAGCTGTACCTGGCCGCCCTGCGCCGGCCCGCCCTGCGTCCGGTGGCGGCGGAGTGGGCCGAGGGCGTCGCCGGCCTGCTCTCCCACCGCACGGACCCGCTCACGGCGCGGGCCCTGGTCGCGCTGATGGACGGCGTCTGCCTCCAGGTGCTGCTGACGGACACGCCGTACGACGAGGAGTACACGCGGGAGGTCCTGGCGCGGGTGATCCCACCGGGCCCGTGACCGCGGGGCGAGACGGCCGCGGGGTCGGCTCGCATCGGTGGGCGGCGGCCGGTTAGGTTGCCCTCATGACCGACACGACTGCTTCCCGCACCACCGGCGCCGTGGCCGCCGGGCTTGCCACCATCGCCGCCGACGGCACCGTCCTCGACACCTGGTTCCCGGCCCCCGAACTGTCCGCCGAGCCGGGCCCGTCCGGCACCCAGCGCCTCACGGCCGAACAGGCCGCCGGCCTTCTCGGCGGCGGCGCGACCGCCGCTGTCGGTCTGGACGCCCGCCGCGGTGTCGAGGTGGTCGCGGTCCGCACGGTCATCTCCTCGCTGGACGAGAAGCCGGTCGACACGCACGACGTCTACCTGCGCCTGCACCTGCTCTCCCACCGCCTGGTCAAGCCGCACGGCCAGAGCCTGGACGGCATCTTCGCCCACCTCGCCAACGTCGCCTGGACCTCGCTGGGCCCGGTCGCCGTCGACGACGTCGAGAAGGTCCGCCTGGGCGCCCGCGCCGAGGGCCTGCACCTCCAGGTGACCTCGATCGACAAGTTCCCGCGCATGACGGACTACGTCGCCCCCAAGGGCGTGCGCATCGCCGACGCCGACCGCGTCCGCCTCGGCGCGCACCTCTCCGAGGGCACCACCGTCATGCACGAGGGCTTCGTCAACTTCAACGCCGGCACGCTGGGCACCTCGATGGTCGAGGGCCGCATCTCCGCGGGCGTCGTCGTCGGCGACGGTTCCGACATCGGCGGCGGCGCCTCCACCATGGGCACCCTCTCCGGCGGCGGCAACGTGCGCATCGTCATCGGCGAGCGCTGCCTGGTCGGCGCCGAGGCGGGCGTGGGCATCGCGCTCGGCGACGAGTGCGTGGTCGAGGCCGGCCTCTACGTCACCGCCGGCACCCGCGTGACGCTGCCCGACGGCCAGGTCGTCAAGGCCCGCGAACTCTCCGGCGCCTCCAACATCCTCTTCCGCCGCAACTCGGTCACGGGCACGGTCGAGGCCCGCCCGAACAACGCGGTGTGGGGCGGCCTGAACGAGATCCTGCACAGCCACAACTGATCCGACCCGGTCGCCGGGAAGCGCCCCCGCGGACGGTCTCCGGGCCGTCCGGGAGGGCGCTCTCGTGCTTCTGGGCCGAAGCGCCGTCCGTGCCTGGGGCCCTCTGGAAGGATGTGACGTCCAGTCACATGGGGGAGGGGTGCGTGAAGGAGGAGACGGGTTCCGGGGCGGATTGGCCCGCCGCCTACTCGGCGGTGCGGAACACGTACGAGAGGTACTGCGAGAAGCTCCAGGATCTTCTCGCGCTGGTGCTGGAGACGTACGGCATCGAGTACGTGCAGATGGAGGGCAGGGCGAAGGACGTCGCGAGTTTCACGGAGAAGATCCAGCGGAAGGGCGGGAAGTACACGGATCCGCTGGCCGAGGTGACGGATCTGGCGGGGATCCGCATCATCGCCTACTACGTGGAGGACGTCGAAAGAATCGCGAGCATCATCCGGCAGGAGTTCTCCGTGCTGGAGGAGCACAGCGGTGACAAGCAGGCGGAGCTGGCGGACAACGAGTTCGGGTACGCGTCGTTCCATCTGGTTCTGGAGCTGGCGGAGAAGAGGAGTTCACTTCGCGAGTGGCAGGAGTTCGCCGGCCGCAAGGCCGAGATCCAGGTGCGGACGGCGCTCCAGCACGCGTGGGCCGCGGTCAATCACAAGCTGGACTACAAGAAGTCCCAGGACAGCCCCAGGGAGTTGCGGCGGCGCCTGTTCCGGCTCAGTGCCCTCTTCGAGTTGGCGGACGAGGAGTTCTCGAAGATCAGGCTGGAGGGGGAGCGGATCTCCGCCGACTACGTCCGAGAAGTGCGCAGCGGCACCTACGACCTGGAAGTCAACGTCGACTCCGTGACGGCGTGGATCCGCGAGGACCCGCTGGTGGCGCGGGTGCGGCGGGTCGCCCAACGGATCGGGTGGCCGCTGCTCGGTGACTCCGACCCGGTGCCTCCCGTGGACCGCAGGGACCTGGTGCACTTCCTGAACGCGCAGTACATGACCCGCATCGGTGACCTACGGGACGCCCTGCACCAGGGCGAATCCCTGATCGAGTCCGTTCTGAGACGGTTCATCGACGACGAGGAGGAACCGCACCCCACCTCCATGGAGGACCTGATGACCCAGTTCCTCCTCGTGTACAGGAAGGTCCCCGTGGAGGTCTGGAACGCCTATTACGAACCCACGGAGGCATTCGTGGCGGCGCGTGCGCTGGTGCCGTAGGCGGCGGTCGCACGGTCGTCACCCGACGCGCCCCCGCACGTACGGATGACCCCCCGTGACCTTCCGGTGGTCTTGGCGGATGAACGGGTGGACGCAGAGTCCGATCAGACGCCGATCCGACGAGACGAGGGCTTGGTATGACGAACGAACGGGCGAGGATCATGGCGCGTTGGCTGGCCGGGGCGGGGGCCGCCGTGCTGGTGTGCTGGGTCCCGGCGGGCGCCGCGCACGCCGACGAGACGACGACCGGTTCGCACAACGGCCCCCGGGTCGGGCTCCTCAACGTCCACGTCGGGCAGATCGACGACCCCGCGGAGGACGTACTGGAGCACACCCTGCTGTTCGGCGACGGCTACGCCTGGGACTGACCCGCCTCGGACGACAGTCCCCGGTATGCCGCCAGCAGTTCGCCGGTCGCCTTCCGGTCCGCGGCGCGCAGCGGTGCGCGGACCGGGCCGGACGGCAGGCCCAGCGCGCCGAGCAGCGCCTTCGTGGTGACCGTGCCGGGCAGGCCCGCCGCCATCATCGGCTCGATCAGGGCGAGCGCCCGCCGCTGGAGGCGTGCGGCCCGTCCGGTGTCTCCCGCGTCGAAGGCGTCGAGGAGGGTGCGGAACAGTTCCGGGACGACGTTCGCGACGGTGCTGACGTACCCGGCGGCGCCGATCGCGTACAGGGCGAGGATCTGTTCGTCGCAGCCGGCGTAGTACGCCAGGTCGGTGCGGGACAGGACCTTCTGGGTGCCCAGCAGGTCGTAGGAGCAGTCCTTGACGGCGACGATCCGCGGGTGGTCGGCGAGGCGGACGAGGGTGTCGGGCTCGATGCGGGTGCCGGTGCGGGCCGGGATGTCGTAGAGGGCGAGCGGCAGCCCGCAGGCGTCCGCGACCTCCCGGAAGTGCGCCTCCAGGGCGTCCTGCGGGGGCCGGCTGTAGTACGGCGCGACCACCAGCAGTCCGTCCGCGCCGGCCTTCTCCGCGGCCAGGGCCAGCTCGACGGTGTGCCGCGTGTCGGCGGTGCCCACCCCGGCGACCAGTGCCGCACGATTCCCGACCGCCTCCCGCACCGCCGTCACCAGCTCCGACTTCTCGGCGTCCGTGGTGGTCGGCGACTCGCCCGTGGTGCCGGACAGCACCAGGCCGTCACAGCCCGCCGCCGCCAGCCGGTCGGCGAGCCGCTGGGCGCCGTCGAGATCCAGCGCTCCGGAGTCGGTGAACGGCGTGACCATGGCGCACAGCGCACGGCCGAAGGGGGGAGGGGAGGGGCGGTCGTCGTCTGTCGTCATGGGAGTAGTGTCGGCAGGCCGACGCTGTAGCTCCACTTAATTTTTCTACGAGATATTTGTAAGGGATGCTGTAGACATCGGGCTTCGCCCGGCCAGGGACCAGCGCAGGGGTAGTGCCCGGCGGCGTGGGGTACCCGGGGTGCTTCCAACCGAGAGGAGGCGGTACACCGTGACCGGAACCATGCACACCAGGCCGGTGCACGACGAGCACCACTCCGTGGGCGACCTCGTCGGTCAGGCCACTGAACAGCTCTCCCGGCTCGTGCGCCAGGAAGTGTCCCTCGCCAAGCTGGAGCTGGCGGAGAAGGGCAAGCGCGCGGGGCGCGGCGGCGGCATGCTCGGTGCCGCGGGCGCCATCGCGTACGTCGGCCTGTTCGCCCTCGCCGGCACGGCCACCGCCGCGCTCTCGCTGGTGTTGCCCGTGTGGGCCGCGGCGCTCATCGTGACGGCGGTGCTCTTCGTGATCGCCGGCATCCTCGCCGCGACCGGTCGCGCCCAGCTCCGTCGAGCCGTACCCCCCAAGCCCGAGGAGGCCCTCGGAAGCGTCAGGGCCGACGTGGACCAGATCAGGGAAAGGGCGCATCGATGACCGACGCGACGAGCGGGGACCGCCCGAGGACCGGTTCCACCGCGCAGCCCACCGGAGCCAAGGGCCCCGACGAACTGCGCAGGCAGATCGAACAGACCCGCAGCCGGCTCGGTGACACCGTGGAGGAACTGGCGGGGAAGGCGGACGTGAAGGGCCGCGCCAAGGCCCGGGCCGCCGACCTGCGGGACAAGGCCGGCGCCATGACCGTGCAACTGCGCAGTTCCGCCGCGCACGCGGGCCACACCGTGCACGACAAGGCGGGCCGGGCCGGTCACTTGGCCGAGGAGCGTGTGCCGGACCGGGCGCGTGGCGCCGTGCGGACGGGGCTGGGGCATCCGCGGGTGCTGCTGGTCGCCGGCGCGGCCGTGTGCGCCCTGGCCACGGCGGGCGTGCTGCGCCACCGCCACCAGGGGCACCGCTGAACCACGACACACACATACGCACGCGAGCGACGAGGGGCACCGCCCACGGGGTGCCCCTC
>NZ_JBHXNW010000130.1:0-14210 GCF_042717365.1 Streptomyces sp. NPDC058534 | reverse complement strand
GCCGCGGTGCGGCTCGTCCACCGGCCCCTTCGGCCTTGACCGGCCTGGGCGTCCCTCAGGTGAGCGGCGGCCCCGGTTCCGGGTTGGGCACCGGCTCCGGTCCCGGCGGGATCGGTGACGGCGAGGGCCCGGGAGGCCCCGGCGGCTGCGGCGTCGGCTGCGGGCCGGGGCCCGGGGGCTGCGGCGTGGGTTCCGGGCCGGGCCCCGGAGGCGGAGGCGGAGGCGGCGGGGTCGGTTCCGGGCCCGGGCTCGGTGGCGGCACCGGGTCGGGGTGCGGCTGTGGGGGCTCCGGGTCCGGACCTGGGGTGGGTCCCGGAGTGGGCCCCGGCGGAACGGGATCCGGATACGGGTTCGTCATGGCGCTGTCCTCCGGCCAGTCGGTCGACGTCGGCTCTGGACTTGTCCCCCGCCTACCCGGCGCCCGCCTCCGCACTCACTCCCCCGCATGAACCCCCGGGCCCAGGTGGCCGAGGCGTGCCGCCTCCGCTCCGGCGGCCAGTCCGGGCGCGGGGCTGGCGAGCACGGGGACGCGGGCGCGGGCCGACTCCCGGGCGGGCGCCATGGATGCCTGGGCCAGGACGACCACGTCGGCACCGGCGACGGCGTCGGCGGCCTCGGCCACCAGCCGCAGGTAGCCCTCGGTGTCACCGGCCTCGAACCGCGCCCAGGCGCCCTCGACCAGCCGGGTCCGCAGCAGCACGGCACGGCCGGCGCGCCGGGCCTCCTCCTCGACCAGTGCCGCTGTCGGAGCGAGCGTGCTCTCCAGGGCGGCGAGGACGACGACGCGTGGACCGGCGACCACCGCGGCGGCGGCCATGGGCCGGTCGACCCGCAGCACCGGCACCCCGGCCTCGCCGGCGGCGCCCTCGGCGACGGCACCGATGGTCGAGCAGGTGCACAGCACGGCCCTCGCCCCCTCCCCCACGGCGCACCGCAGTACGTCGCGGACTGCGTCCGTCACCGCCTCGGGCCCCTCACGCCGCGCCCGTTCCAGCAACCCGGCGTCGACGTGATGCCGCAGCTCCAGACCCGGGTGCGCCGCGTCACGCAGGGCGTCGAAGACCGGGACGTGGACGGGCGAGGTGTGCAGCAGTGCCAGCACGCGCGCTCCCTCGTCTCCCCGAATCGTCTCCCCGGATCAGAACCGCTCGGGGTGCGCCACGAGCCACTCCTTGGCCGCGCGCAGCAGCTCCGGATCCGCGGCGGGCGCCTCGTCGGGGTGGCGCTCGGCCCATTTCACGACGTACGTGCACAGCGGGGCGACGGCGACGTCCTCGCGCCGCGCGAGGACGTACAGCTCACCCGCCAGCGAGCCCGCGATGCCCCGGCCCTCGTGGGCCGGTTCGACGATGGTGTGGACGGGGACGAGGGCCCGCTCGGGAGCGTCCAGGACGAAGTACTCGACCCGGCCGACGACCTCGCCGGCCGCGATCGCCTCCAGCCGGCCCGCCGCCCGGTCGTCACGGATCTCGATGTCGCTCACGGCCACGCTCCTCGTCCCCTGGACCGGTATGTCAGGCCGACACGGCCTGCGGGCTGCGCTCCTGGTCCGAGCCCGGCACCGGCTCGGACGCGTCGGCGCCCAGGGCGACGATACGGTTGTCGCCGTCCACGTGCACGACCCGCGGCCGCAGCGCCCGCGCCTCGGCGTCGCTGACCTGGGCGTAGCTGATGATGATCACCAGGTCACCGGGGTGCACGAGATGCGCCGCGGCCCCGTTGATCCCGACCACCCCGGAGCCCCGCTCACCCTCGATGACGTACGTCTCCAGCCGGGCCCCGTTGGTGACGTCCACGATGTGCACCAGTTCCCCGGGCAGCAGGTCGGCGGCGTCCAGCAGATCGGCGTCGATGGTCACCGATCCCACGTAGTGCAGGTCGGCCTGGGTGACGGTGGCGCGGTGGATCTTGGACTTGAACATGGTGCGCAGCATGTTGGACTCCTGGAAGACGGCTCCCTGCCTGCTTTGTGCAGGTCAAGGGCGTTGTTCACAGTACACCTGCACGCGTCGGACTCGAAGATTACGAGGAATATCGGTTCACTCACGAACAGGCTCGGGCCAGGCTTCCTGCCCACCGACCATGTTCTCCCCGAGGACCGCTCAGATTCTTCCGATGCCGAGCGTGGTCTCGCGAGGCAGCATGCCTGAGCCCAGGACCTCCAGCCAGAGCGGGCCGAGGAGTTCGGCGAGCCTCGTGGTGCCCTTGTCGCCGAGGGTCCGCCAGGGGGCAGCGGCGAGTTCGTCGGTGCGCCGCTCGACCTCTGTACGCAGGGCGCGGCCCGCGTCGGTCGCGGTGTGGTCGGCGTTCAGCAATCCTCGGGCGAAGAGCCGTTCGCGGGCGGCCATCCACTCGTGCTCGTTCCAGCCGCGGCTCGCGAAGACATCCGCAGGCGCCGCGCCGATCGCGGCGAACGACACCAGCGCCTCCACCGAGTCGAGGCCCGCGGTCAGGAGAGCGGCGAGATGACCGTCACCACGGTGCTCGCGCAGGATCGTCGCGGCCTGCCACAGCACGAGGTGCGGCTCCTGGGGCCAAGGCAACTCGGCATTGGCGGCGGCGAGCGGTCGGCCCTCGGTGTGTACGGCCTCCGCTGCCCGGCGGGCGAGTACGGCGGCCTCGGCGACTTCGGGGCTGTCCGTCCGCGCGCCGAAGAGAGCGCGGTATGCCCGGTCGATGCCGCGCGTCCGGGCATCGACCACCTTGTCCGGTGCGGCCACGTCCCAGGCTGCGGGGATGTGCTCGGCGACCATGCGCGGGCTGAAGCTGTAGAACGCGGAGGCCACCTGACGAGCTCCGGGTGCCCCGAGCGGCGCCGCCCGCAAGGCGAAGTAGCCCGGCCAGCGCTCGCCGGTGTCGTAGCCGAGTGACTCGACCTCCTGGAACACCTGTGGCGCGAAGTAGAGGACGGCGTGCAGGGGCTCCAGGAGGTGCCACATCTGCCTTACACAACCATGATCGTTACTCAACGCGGCTCCTCTCGGCTCCTCTTACTTCGCGGCCTTACATTTTGTCATTGCCTAGATTGCCTCCGACGCACTATCTTGTCAATGACTAGATCGCGCTAAGCTGTCCCTATGCCCACCGAGCGCTCCTACCACCACGGAGACCTGCGACGGGCCGTGCTTATCGCGGCCCTCGACGTCATCGCCACCAAAGGGCCGGCCGCCCTGTCCCTGCGTGACCTGGCCCGCAGCGCGGGCGTTTCTCATGCCGCGCCCGCACACCACTTCAAGGACCGCGCCGGGCTTCTCACCGCCATCGCCACCGAGGGCTATAGCCTCCTGTCCGCCACGCTGGGCGAGGCGGAGGACCTGCGCGACCTGGGCATCCGATACGTGCACTTCGCCGCCGCGCACCCAGCACACTTCCAGATCATGTTCCGACCGGAGCTCCTGCGCCCGGAGGACTCGGAACTCCTCGCGGCGCGCGAACGGACACGGAGCATGCTCCGTACGGCCGTGGAGGGCCATGGTGACGATCCGGTCATCAGCTTCATGGCCGCCTGGTCGATGGCCCATGGTTTCGCGACGCTGCTGCTCTCCCACAACCTTGACGGTCTGCTGGACGGACGCAATCCCGAAGACACCTTCGGGGCGCTGGCGGGCGTGATGTTCGGCCCGACCGGATCCCCCTCGACGGGCTGACCAGTACGGACGGTGACGCGGGCCGGCCGTGTCCCCGGCTCACTCGATCCCCGTGTCCAGCACTGCCGCCCGTTGCTGGAGGGCTCGTATCAGTGTCATGGCTTGGGGGAGGGTGCGGCGGCGGATCGTAGCAACGCCGATGTGCCGGGCCGGAGTCGGCGCCACGATCGGGACGGTGCGTACTCCCGCTACCTGAGGGGTCTGCGCGATGGAGGGGATCAGTGAGATTCCCAGGCCCGCGGCGACGAGCGAGCGGGCGAAGAAGTAGTCGGTCGTCGTGCTGCGCACCTCCGGGTCGAAACCGGTACGTTCGGCGTAACGGCGCAGGTAGGTCTCGGTCTTGAGGCAGCCCAGCACCCAGGGCTCGGCGGCCAGTTCGGCGATGTCGAGGGAGTCTCGGCCGGCCAGGGGGTGGGCCTCGGGGAGGACGACATGCAGGGGGTCTTCGAGAAGTGCCGTCCACTCCAGGCTGGAGGTCGGGCCGATCCGGCCGGGCAGCGGGCCATCGAAGTGGTAGGCGAGTGCGAGGTCTACGGCGCCCTGGCGGACCAGGGGCAGGCTGTCTTCGGGCTCGGCTTCCCTGACGTGGACCACGGTGTCGGGGTGGGCGGTGGCCAGGCGGATGAGTGCGCCGGGCAACAGGAGCCTGCCTCCGCTGGTGAAGGTGGCGATGGTGATCTGGGTGCGGCCGCTGTCGAGTTGATCGACTTGCCGCTGGGCCTGTACGAGCTCCGCGGCGACCGACTCGGCAGCCCCGACCATGATCCGGCCGGCCGGGGTCAGAGTGACTCCGCGGGTACTGCGCGCGACTACCTGGGCACCGAGGCTGCGCTCAAGTGCGGCAACGTGCTGGGAGACGGCTGAGGGGGTGAGGTGGAGGGCTGCTGCCGCCCGGTTGAAGCTGCCGTGTTCGGCCACACTCCGCAGGACACGGAGCCGCTGCACATCAATCAACAGTAATCCTTAACACGTAGCCAGTAGTTGGGCACTTCTACTGAGGACTGTAGGTGTTCAGGATGGGGGCATGAAGAGGATCTGCGTGATCGGCGGAAGCCGCTATTTCGGCAGGGTTCTGGTGCAGCGCCTGCAGGCGACGGGCCACCGGGTCGCTGTGATCAACCGCGGCTCCACCCCGCCGCCGGCAGGGGTCGAGCACCTGATTGCCGACCGCGACGACGAGGCTGCCCTGATCGCCGCGCTGGGATCTCGCAGCTTCGATGTGGTCGTGGACCAGGTCTGCTACACCCCGGTGCAGGCCGCGATCGCCGCCCGCGCCTTCAGTGGCCGCACCCGGCGCTACGTCATGGCCTCCACGATCGAGGTCTACGATCCGGCAACCGCCGCGCTGCCCGCGGTCCCGCCCGGGACCTCGGTGCCGGAGGAGACGGTTGATCCGGCCACCTGGCTGGTGCGGATGGACCTGCCCTGGCACAACGCGGCTTACCTACAGGCGCATTACGCCGAGGGCAAGCGCCAGGCGGAGGCCGTCCTCACTCAGCACCACGGGTTCGCTTTCGCCGCCGTCCGCAGCGCCCACGTCCTCGGTGGCGGCGCGGCGGAGTTCACCGGCCGGCTCAGGCACTACACCGAGCGCATCACCCACGGTGCACAGATCACCGTGCATGCCAAGGCGCTGCCCACCGTCTTCGTCCACTACGAGGAGTTGGCGGAGCTGCTGGTGTGGGCGGCCACGCTCTCCGATGCCACCGGCCCGGTCAACGCCTGCTCCGACGGACTGCTTGACGTCTACGGCCTGGGTGCTGTCATCGCCGCACAGACCGGCCGGAAGGCTGTGTACCGCAGCGTCGCCGCGGGCGAGCCGGCCTCGCCGTTCTCCTTCGACCGCCACTACGCCATGAGCAACGCCCGCGCGAGGGAACTGGGCTTCTCCTTCTCCCGCACCACCGACTGGCTCCCCGGCGCCGTCGCCGAAGCCCTCGCCGTCACCGCCGCCCCCACCTCCTGAGAAACGGACACACCATGCGGTACCGCACCATCGGAGACACTGCCGTGAGCGCCGTCGGCCTGGGCGCCATGCCCCTGTCCATCGAGCACCGCCCGGACGAACAGCGGGCCATCGCCACCATCCACGCCGCCCTGGACGCCGGGGTCACGCTCATCGACACCGCCGACAGCTACCACTGGCACCCCGGCGAAGCGGGCCACAACGAACTCCTCATCGCCCGAGCCCTGTCCCGCTACGGCGGGGACACCTCCCACCTGCTCGTCGCCACGAAGGGCGGCCGCGGTCGACCCGGCGACGGCAGCTGGACCGTCAACGCCACCCCCGACCACCTCAAACGCGCCGCCGAGGCGTCCCTGAAGCGCCTGGGCATGGAGGCAGTCGGCCTGTACCAGCTGCACAAGCCGGACCCGGCCGTGCCCTGGGCGGAGTCCGTGGGCGCACTGCGCGAGCTGCTCGACGCCGGCACCATCCGCGCCGCCGGGATCTCCAACGTCACCGCCGGCCAGATTCACGAGGCGCACGGGATCCTCGGCGACGGCCTCGTCTCTGTACAGAACCAGTACTCACCAGCAGTTCGCGACAGCGAGCCCGAGCTGCGGCTGAGCACCCGATTGGGGCTGGCCTTCCTGCCCTGGAGCCCACTGGGCGGCATCTCCCGAAGCTCCCTCGACGGCACCCGCGGCCCGACCGCCGCGAGCACAGCCTTCCACCGCATCGCGGACGTGCGCGGTGTCAGCCCACAACAGATCGCCCTGGCCTGGCTGCTGGCCCGCTCCCCGGCAGTGATCCCGGTGCCGGGCGCCGGCCGTCCGGCATCGATCCAGGACTCTGCCAAGGCGGTCGAGCTGGAGCTGAGCGATGCGGAGCAGAGCCAGTTGGACGACCCACTGCCCGGCTGAACCCGGCGCCACTCGCAGACCGGCCCGCGCAAGAAGAACGACGCAGGCTCCCTGCCTGCGTCGGGAACTACCCGGGAGTTTTCCCTTCCAGACCTGGTGAGGCCCCTCGGCGTGCTCTATACCGGTTCCCGGGGTGGCCTCGCCTCAGGAATCGGAAGGAGCACCATGCACGCCACGGTACGCGACGAGAGAAGTACCGGGACAAGGCCGTCCGGCTGCTCGGTCTGCTCGACAAGCACGCGTCCATCAAGGAGTACGTCGCCCGACCGTGCCGCATCACTTTGCATCTGCGCGGCATGGAGAAGCCCACCCCGGCCGGCATATCCGACAAGGGCGAGACAGTCGAGATCAACCCTTACCAGCTACTACTTCGAGAAGGAGGCGTTCGCGGGCTTCCCCATGCTCGTACCGGGGCTGGAAGGCAAGAACCCTCCCGGCACCATGAACACCGAGGGTGCCAACGAGAAGGAGCACATCTTCGGCGCCGCTCCCGAGCGCAAGCGCTACCAGGCGTATCGCGACGTGGCTCTGGAGATGGCCACGATCGCCGTGGGCAACGATGACCGGAAGGCCGCGGGCACGCAGCCGTTCACCGTCGCCAAGGTCTACAACCGGTACAAGGCCCTGATCCGCGAGGGCCTGGAGGAGAACAGCCCGATCAAGCCGCTCCTCCCGTCGGACAAACGGGCTGCCGGCGTGGGGAGGGACTTCGCGGCGCTGCCTTACCACATCAAGACCGACAACAAGGGCGACAGCATCCAGAAGCCCACCAAGACGAACGAGCCCGCGCCGACCACCGCGTGACTTCAGCTCCGGTCGCCACGGCTCAGGCCGGTTCGGCGTTGAGGGCGCGGCCGGCCGGGGTGCGGGTGTGGGCCCAGGCGGGCAGGGCGGTCAGGGCGCCGACGGCCAGTAGGACGCCGAGTGCGGCGGCGAGCAGCCACTTCGCCGGGGGCATGGCCATCTCGGGGCTGACCAGCCAGTACACGAGCAGTCCGCTGGGCATGCCCACCACCAGCCCGGGCAGGGCGGGCAGTAGTTGTGCGGCGCACAGGGCCGTGACCACCTGGCGGGGGGTGGCGCCGAGGGTGCGGGTGATGGCCAGGGCGCGCCGGGCCTGCACGGCGGTGCTCCAGCCGAGGAAGATCGTGTTGAGCGCGGACAGCGACACCAGGACGAGGGTGACTCCGTGCAGCGCCTGGCTGGTCACGAGGTTGCGTGCCGCGAGGGGGTTGGACGGCGCGTAGGCGGTACTGGTGTCGGGTGCCGCGTGGAAGGCGAGCACCGCGGTGATCAGGAGGCTGGTGGTCGCCGTACCGATGGCGGTCAGGGCGGCCCGGCCGGGTCGGCGGGCGAGCAGCCGGATGCCGACCAGGAGCGCGGTGGGCAGGTATGCCGTCATGGCGTTCAGCCGTGGGTGGTGGGTGGACAAGTGCGCCGAGTCGGCCAGGGTGTGGACGGTGCTGGAGCGGGCGGCGCGGACGACGGGGCCGAGCGTGCCGGCCAGGGAGACCAGGACGGCGAGGAACACGGCGGCCACGACGGTGTCGGTGGTCGGGCCGCTGACGGTGTTGAGCAACCCGGCACCGGGATCGGCCAGTTCGGGCGCGGCCAGGGTCCCGGCGGTCAGTCCGAGAGCGGTGGCCAGCACGGTCAGCAGCAGGTACTGCGCCAGCAGGACGGCGGCGACGTGGCCGGGGCCCGCGCCGACGGCCTTGAGCAGCCCGGCACGCCGGTTATCACGGGTGGCGCGTACGGCGGCGAGCGCGGCGAGGGTGACGAGGGCGGCCGAGGCGAGCAGCCAGCCACCGACGACCAGGGCGGGCTGAGCGAATTTGATCATGCTCGCGTCGGTGCGGAGGATGCCCTGCCAGTGGTGGGTGTTGACCCATTCCGGGCCCCTGCGCTCGTCTGTGAAGACGGTTTCCCGCCATCTCAGGGTCGAGGCCGGGTCCTTCAGCTTCAGATGGAACAGATAGACGCCCGATGTGTCGCCCGCGGCGGCGCGGGTGTCGGCGGCGGTGAGCCAGATCCTGCCGCCGCCGTAGTCGGACGTCCCGGGTCCCTGGGCCCAGTCGTTCCACGGATACACCGGGGTGGCCGCGCTGATGGCGAGGCCCACGACCGGATAGCCGCGCCCGCCGATGCTGACGCGGTCGCCGACGTGCAGGTCGAGCGTCTGCGCGAAGCCCCGTTCGACCACCGCGCCGCCGGAGCGCACCCACGTACCGGATGTCACCAGCGGCTGGTCGACCTTGGCCGGTTCGTCACCGCGCCCCTCGATCGCGGAGCGCGCGGTGTGGCCGTTCGCCTCGATCTTGGTCTCGAAGGCGAAGACCGGATCGGCCTGCTCGGCCACCCCGGGTGTCCGCTCCAGCCGTCCGGCCAGACCGGACGGATCCTTGGCCGTCGTGATGGCGACGATGTCGGGGCCGTCGGTGGCCTCACGGGTCTTCAGGTACGCGGTGGTCACGGCGTCGTTGGTCGAGAGCCCGAGGGTCAGCGAGGCGATGGCGGCGGTGACGGCGACCACGAACATCACGGACTCACCGGGACGGCGGCGCATGTCGCGCACGGCCAGACGCCAGATCAGCAGCAGGCGTCCCACGGTCAGCTCTCCCAACTCAGCAGCGCACCGAACTCGTTACCGCTGCCACCGCCGCCGTCCAGGCGGGTGTCGCCGGCCAGCGTGCCGTCGCGCAGGGAGACGACGCGGTCCGCCGTGGCGGCCACCCGCTCGTCATGGGTGACCGTGATCAGGGTCTGCCCGCCGGCGCGCAGTTCGTCGAAGAGCCGCAGGATGTCGTGGGTCGCGGCGCTGTCCAGGTTGCCGGTGGGTTCGTCCGCGAGGACCACCAGCGGCTCGTTGACCAGGGCGCGGGCGATGGCGACCCGCTGCCGCTGGCCACCGGAGAGCTCGGAGGGCAGATGCCGGGCCCGGTCCGTGAGTCCGACCCGGTCCAGGAGTCCGACGGCACGGTTGCGGGCGGCGCGCGGCGAGGCGCCGGCCAGCAGCGCGGGCAGCTCGATGTTCTCCGCGGCGGTCAACTCGTCCATCAGATGGAAGTCCTGGAAGACGAAGCCGACGGCACGGCGCCGCAGCCTGGCCAGCGCCCGCTCGCCGAGTTCGTCGATGCGCCGTCCGCCGAGCCACACCTCGCCGTCACTGGGCCGGTCGAGCCCGCCGAGGAGCTGGAGCAGCGTCGACTTGCCGCAGCCGCTGGGCCCGGTCACGGCGAGCGTCTGACCGGCGGGTACGTCGAGGTCGACGCCGTCGACGGCCCACACCGCGCTCTCGTCCTCCCCGTAGACCCGCGTCAGACCGAGCGCCCGCAGCACCGGCGCGCGCACGTCGCCCCCGACGCCGGCCCCGTTCCCGACCGGTGCCGGGCCCGGACCGTCGTCCGCGCCCCTGCGCCGTGACCGGCCCCTGGCCCGCCGACCGTCGTTCGTCATCCGAATGCTCCGCCTTTCCCACGCGGGGCGCGGGTGGACCAGGTCCGCTCGCACGCCTCCAGCCAGCGCAGATCGGCCTGCAACCGGAGCGCGATGCCCTCCAGAAGCAGCCCGGCCTCTGAATCCGTGTACTCCAGGAGAGCGGCGTGCTGGGCCTCGGCGAGGCTGCGCAGCAGCTCCCGCCGCCGCGCCTCCACGAGCGCGACCGGATCGGCCAGACCCGACACACCGGCGGCCACCAGTTTCAGATGGAACTCCGCCACGTCCGCTCTGGGCCCGCCGCCCTCGGTCATCCACGCGGCCGCCCGCTCCTGCCCGGAGGCGGTCAGCGCGTACACCTTGCGTCGCGGGCCGCGCACCGGCACGTCCTCACGCTCCTGGACGACCAGTCCGGCCTTCTCAAGCCGGGTGAGCGTGACGTAGATCTGGCCCGCGTTCAGTGATTCCCCCAACGGTCCGAGCGCCGTCGCCAGCCGCCTGCGCAGGTCGTAGCCGTGCGACGGCTCCTTGACCAGCAACGCCAGCACCACGTCCTGCACCAGACCGCCCTCCTCAGCGACCCCCAATAGATAGCGGTTATGCATTGAGGCGTCAAACTGATCCGAAGGAGGCCGACACTTGCCGACACTTGGGGACGTTGGACCGATGGCCCGGACGGGGAGGAAAGCGGGAGGGGAGCAGACGGGGAGCAGACGGGGGGCGGAGGCGGGCCGCGAACAACCGCCGAGGCGCAACTGGAGTACTACGCCATGCTCCAACGCATGGGCGACACACCCTAGACACGAAAGCCAACAGGTCTCAACAATGGTTCGTACCCCCGTTCGTCGTAACGAGACGGCACCGTGCCCCCGGCGGTGGGAAGGCGCTCATGGTTCACCCGTGGCTCAGTTCTGCTGTTCGACCACCGCGACCGTCCCGGCAGTTACGGCTCCGCGCCGCCGGCGCCGACAGGGACACCGTCCTGTCCCGGCCGACCGTCGCTGACTCTCTCCACGCCTTTCAAGACAGAGCTGTGTCCTGAGTGATTCCTCCGCGGGAGTGAAGAAACTTGAACCAGGCACCTACCGGATTACTAGACGAAGCGGACAGCGGAACGGCCGACCCGTCGATTCGGGCCACCAACGGGGTGGGGTCGTACGCACCGGGAGTTCAGACGATTCACATCTCCTCCTTACTGCCCGGCGACTCACCGCGATCGACGGGGCAGAACGAGGAACACATCACCCGGCTCGCGGAGTTGGACGAGCCGCTGCCTCCCATCCTGGTCGATCGCAGCAGCATGCGGGTGATCGACGGCATGCACCGGCTGCTCGCCACGCTGTTGCGGGGGCAGGAGAGGATCGAGGTCGAGTTCTTCGACGGAACTCCCGAGGACGCCTTCCTCCGTGCCGTCACGGCCAATGTGACGCACGGTCTCCCCTTGTCGCACGCCGACCGCAAAGTGGCGGCCGCGCGCATCATCGCCTCACACCCCCACATGTCCGACCGCGCCATCGCGCGGGCCTCGGGCCTGGGGACCAAGACGGTCGCGGCCATCCGACGCGATTCGGCCGACCCGTTGACCCAGGTGAGCGCCCGGGTCGGCAGCGACGGCAGGACACGCCCGCTCAACAGGGCCGAGGGACGCCTCAAAGCCGCGGAGGTACTGGCCCGGCGTCCGGAGGCCTCGCTGCGGGAGGTGGCGCGGATCGCCGGCATCTCACCGGCGACCGTGAGCGACGTACGCAAACGCCTCGCGGTCGGCGAACTGCCCGTGCCGGAGGGATGTAGCACGCCCGGTCGCCGGGAGGACGGAGCGGGCGCGGGAGCCGACGCCGGGTCGGAGCAGGACCTGGGTCACGACGCCGGGCGGAAACTGCGGCGGCTGGAACAGGTGGATCCCACACCGGTCCTCAGAAAGCTGCTGCGGGATCCGTCCCTACGCCACAACGAGGACGGCCGGAACCTGCTGCGCCTCTTGCAGCAGAACGCGATGACCATGTCCTCCGAACTGAGCGTCGCCGTACCGGCCCACTGCCGGGAACTCGTCGTGAAGCTGGCACGGCAGTACGCCGAGGCCTGGTACGAGTTCGCCCGGGAACTGGACGAACGGACACAGAACAGGACACGCAAGCAGGCGTGAACTGAGCTTCGACACAACGGACTTCAGGTCGAGGGGGGAGGCAGAGGCGGGAGGCAGAGGGCCTTCGTCAGCGGGGTGGCCAGCCGGACTACCGCACGGGTTGATCAAGGGGTCGCCCGGTGGATGGTCGCCAGCCAGGCGTGGGCCTCGCCGCCGAACCGCGGGGCGATCGCGAAGGTCGTCCCCGCGATGTCGGCCACCGTCCACCCCTCCGCGAAGGCCTCGACCAGCTCTTCCTGCCGTACCCGGCGCGGGCCGAGCGCGCCGGCCTGGCGATCACTGAAACACATCAGATAGCACGTGCCTCCCGGCTCCGTCACCGACGCCAGGCTGTCCACGTAACGTCGGCGTTCCTCGTCGTCGAGGACGTGGAACATCCCGACGTCGACGACCGTGTCGAAGGACGTCCCGAGGCCGGTGAGGTCAAGCACGTCGCCGACCTCGAAGCGAGCAGGCACCCCGTGCTCCTCGGCCTTCCGCCGCGCTCTGCCGATCGCGGTCGCCGAGCAGTCCACGCCCGTGGCGTCAGCGCCCTGGAGAGCCGCCAGCAGTGTGTGGTCCCCTGTGCCGCAGCCCGCGTCGAGCACGCGCCGGGACGACAGCAGCCCGGCCTCGGCGAGCCGCACCACCGCCGCCTGCGGGCGGCCGACCTCCCACGGCGCGAGTTCCGCCGCCCGGTATATCGACTCCCAGTCGGCCGAGCGTGTCGCCATGCCGTCGCCTCCCTTTCGTGGGTCCTCTGACGTCCCTCTAGCGGCCAAGGTCTTCCGAGTCGGCGGCGTTCCCCAGGCCCAGCCAGTCGGAGATACCGCGCCAGACCTGCGCCAGCACCTCCGGGCGGGCCATCTCCGTGTGCTCGCAAGGGAGATGGGTTTCCGTCACGTGGCCGGAGACGTTGTCCTCCCAGGACGCCGCACCAGGGGCGGCGTCCTCCGGTTTTCCTTCGCCGGCGGACAGAAGAAGCATGTCGCCGTCGAAGACACCCAACTCGTGCTGCCGCAGGAGCCTGGCGGCGTTCTGGAACATGCGCAGGTTGCCGGGCCTGCGATGCCTCTCCTCCCCCTCGAACTCCGCTTCACCGCGATCCGGGCCGGGCGCGTCTTCCCGCGCTTCGTCATCGGACCTCGGTTCGCGCTGCTTCGGTGGCACCGCGTCCAGGGAGACCAGCGCCCCGACTTCCTGGCCGGCCGCTCGTAGCTGTACCGCGATCTCGTGGGCGATGATGCCACCGAACGACCAGCCCAGCAGGTGGTACGGGCCGGTCGCCTGGACCGACCGCATGTGCCGGATGTAGTCCGCCGCCATCTCCTTGACGGAGCCCGCCGGGTCGCCCGAATCCCGGACGCCCCGGGCCTGGAGCCCGTAGAGCGGATACTCCTCCGGCACGTACTGGGACAGCGGCATGTAGCACCAACTGAGTCCGCCGGCCGGGTGTACGCAGAAGAACGGCGGCTTGCTTCCGCCGGGCCGGATGGGGAGGAGAACGTCCAGTTCGTTGCCCGCGTAGGGCAGATCGAGGCGGGTGACGAGTCCGGCGGGGGTAGGGGCCTCGAACACTGCGCGCACCGAGAGGTTGAAGCCACGGAGGCGCAGTCGTTGCACCAGTGACACGGCCAGGAGCGAGTGTCCGCCGAGGTCGAAGAAGCTGTCGTCGACGTTGACGCGTTCGATTGCGAGGACTTCGGCGAAGGCCTCGCACATGGCGTCTTCTGCCGCTGTCGCCGGGGCGCGTCCGGTGTCGGCGGCGGCGTATTCGGGGGTGGGGAGTGCGGCCCGGTTGAGTTTGCCGTTGATGGTCAGGGGGAGTTCGGGCAGGGGGACGAAGGCTGCGGGGATCATGTAGGCGGGGAGCCGGGCGGCGGTGTGGGCTCGTAGGTCTGCGGTCAGGCCGGTGGTGACGTGATGGCCTGGCGCGACGGTGACGGTGGCGGGGTCGGTGGCTGGGTCAGTGGCTGGGTCGGTGGCGGGGTCGGTGGCTGGGTCGGTGGCGGGGTCGGTGGCTGGGTCGGTGGTGGCTGGGTCGGTGGTGTCTGTGACGGTGTTGGTGGTTTCGGGGACGATGTAGGCGATCAGGCGGGTGTCTCCGGGAGTGTCCTCACGGGCGACGACTGCCGCCTGGG
>NZ_JBHXNW010000129.1:0-14433 GCF_042717365.1 Streptomyces sp. NPDC058534 | reverse complement strand
GAACTGGTCCTCGCCCGGGACAGCGCCTGCTGATCACCCGCCAACCGACCCACCAGGCCAGCACGCCCGAACCCCAATTTTCCCCGAGACCGTTACTCACCGGCGATCAGAGATCAGCGATCAGGCTTCAGGGATCAGCTGCAACCGCTGGTCGAGCCGCAGCCCTCGCAGATGTAGCAGGAACCGGCCCGCTGCATCTTCGTACCGCAGGAGAAGCAGAGCGGGGCGTCCGCCTGGATGCCCAGCTGCATCTCCACCAGTTCGGCGCTGGTGTGCGCCTGCTGCGGGACCGGCTTGACGGCCTCGACCTCGGCCTTCGGCGTGGCGACGGCCTTCAGCTCCTGGGCGCGCGGCGCGGACTGCGCCAGGCCCTCGACGTCGACCTCGTCGTCCGAGGGCTCGTACGAACCCGTCTCCAGGTGGCGCTGACGCTCCTCGGCGGAGTGGATGCCGAGCGCGGAGCGCGTCTCGAAGGGCAGGAAGTCCAGCGCCAGGCGGCGGAAGATGTAGTCGACGATCGACTGCGCCATCCGCACGTCCGGGTCGTCGGTCATGCCGGCCGGCTCGAAGCGCATGTTGGTGAACTTCGAGACGTACGTCTCCAGCGGCACTCCGTACTGGAGGCCGACGGAGACCGCGATGGAGAAGGCGTCCATCATGCCCGCGAGGGTCGAGCCCTGCTTGGACATCTTCAGGAAGACCTCGCCCAGGCCGTCGTCCGGGTAGGAGTTGGCCGTCATGTAGCCCTCGGCGCCGCCCACCGTGAAGGAGGTGGTGATGCCGGGACGACCCTTCGGAAGGCGCTTGCGGACCGGGCGGTACTCGATGACCTTCTCGACGGTCTCGCGGATGGCCGCCTCGGTCTGCTCCGTGACGGCGTCGGTCGCGGACTTCTCCTTCTCCTTGGTCTTGGCGGAGAGGGGCTGGCCCACCTTGCAGTTGTCGCGGTAGATGGCGAGCGCCTTGACGCCCATCTTCCAGGCCTCGAAGTAGACCTCCTCGACGTCCTCGACGGTCGCCGACTCCGGCAGGTTCACCGTCTTGGAGAGCGCGCCGGAGATCCACGGCTGGATGGCGGCCATCATGCGGACGTGGCCCATCGCGGAGATGGAGCGCTCGCCCATGGCGCAGTCGAACACCTCGTAGTGCTCGTGCGCGAGACCGGGGGCGTCGATCACGTTGCCGTTGTCGGCGATGTGGGCGACGATCGCCTCGATCTGCTCCTCCTGGTAGCCCAGGCGGCGCAGGGCCTGCGGGACGGTGCCGTTGACGATCTGCATCGAGCCGCCGCCGACCAGCTTCTTGAACTTGACCAGCGCGAGGTCGGGCTCCAGGCCGGTGGTGTCGCAGGACATCGCCAGACCGATGGTGCCGGTCGGGGCGATGACGGACGCCTGGGAGTTACGGAACCCGTTCTTCTCGCCGAGGCGCAGCACGTCCTGCCAGGCCTCGGTGGCGGCGGCCCAGACCGGCGTGTCCAGGTCGTCCACGCGGACGGCCTTGGTGTTCTCGTCGGAGTGCTGCTTCATGACCCGCAGGTGCGGCGCGGCGTTGCGGGCGTAGCCGTCGTACGGGCCGACGATCGCGGCCAGTTCGGCGGAGCGCCGGTACGACGTGCCGGTCATCAGGGAGGTGATGGCGCCGGCCAGGGCGCGGCCGCCGTCGGAGTCGTACGCGTGGCCGGTCGCCATCAGCAGGGCGCCGAGGTTGGCGTAGCCGATGCCGAGCTGGCGGAAGGCGCGGGTGTTCTCGCCGATCTTCTGGGTCGGGAAGTCCGCGAAGCAGATGGAGATGTCCATCGCGGTGATGACCAGCTCCACGACCTTCGAGAAGCGCTCGGCGTCGAAGGACTGGTGGCCCTTGCCGTCGTCCTTCAGGAACTTCATCAGGTTCAGCGAGGCGAGGTTGCAGGACGTGTTGTCCAGGTGCATGTACTCGCTGCACGGGTTCGAGCCATTGATGCGGCCGGACTCCGGGCACGTGTGCCACTGGTTGATGGTGTCGTCGTACTGGATGCCCGGGTCGGCGCAGGCCCAGGCGGCCTCGGCCATCTTGCGGAAGAGCGACTTGGCGTCGACCTCCTCGATGACCTCGCCGGTCATCCGGGACGTCAGGCCGAACTTGCCGCCGTCCTGGACGGCCTTCATGAACGTGTCGTTCACGCGGACCGAGTTGTTGGCGTTCTGGTACTGGACGGACGTGATGTCGTCGCCGCCCAGGTCCATGTCGAAGCCCGCGTCGCGCAGGGCGCGGATCTTCTCCTCCTCCTTGACCTTGGTCTGGATGAAGTCCTCGATGTCGGGGTGGTCGACGTCGAGGATGACCATCTTGGCGGCGCGGCGGGTGGCACCACCGGACTTGATGGTGCCGGCGGAGGCGTCGGCGCCGCGCATGAAGGAGACCGGCCCGGAGGCGTTGCCGCCGGAGGAGAGCAGCTCCTTGGAGGAGCGGATCCGGGAGAGGTTCAGGCCGGCGCCGGAGCCGCCCTTGAAGATCATGCCCTCTTCCTTGTACCAGTCGAGGATCGACTCCATGGAGTCGTCGACGGACAGGATGAAGCAGGCGGAGACCTGCTGCGGCTGGGGCGTGCCCACGTTGAACCAGACGGGGCTGTTGAAGCTGAAGATCTGGTGCAGGAGAGCGTAGGCCAGCTCGTGCTCGAAGATCTCGGCGTCGGCGGGCGAGGCGAAGTACTTGTTGTCCTCGCCGGCCTTCCGGTACGTCTTCACGATGCGGTCGATGAGCTGCTTCAGGCTCACCTCGCGCTGCGGGGTGCCCACGGCACCCCGGAAGTACTTGCTGGTGACGATGTTGACCGCGTTCACCGACCAGAACTCGGGGAACTCGACGCCACGCTGCTCGAAGTTGACCGAGCCGTCGCGCCAGTTGGTCATGACGACGTCACGACGCTCCCAGGCCACCTCGTCGTAGGGGTGGACGCCGGGAGTGGTGTGGACGCGCTCAACGCGGAGTCCCTTGCCCGCCTTGGTGCCCTTGGCGCGGGAACTCCGTGCCGGACCGCTCGCCGTCTCTGTCATGCCGCCTCCCTGTACGGGCGAAAACGCCCTGAAGTGCCGCGTTTGTTCCCGTGGCACGGTGTTCTGTCTGGTGTCGAGGACATGTCTCACTGCGTCCACGACAGGCCTTTGTGGCTCGCCGCCGTCCGGCCGGGCCCCGGCGCCGAAGCCGGGTCCGGCGCGCCGGTCAGTCGGCGGCGCCGGCGGGCTCGGGGACCTGTGCCGCCCCCGTGGACCCGCGGTCCTTCTCGTTCTCCCGGCTCCCCTCGACGGCCCCGTCGCCGTCGCCGCCGGGGTGTCCCGTCGCCTCCCTGAGCTCCGCGATCGCGGCCTCGAAGTCGTCGAGCGAATTGAACGCCCGGTAGACGGAGGCGAATCGCAGATAGGCGACGAGGTCGAGCTCCTGCAACGGGCCGAGTATGGCCAGCCCCACGTCGTGGGTGGTCAGCTCGGCGCTTCCGGTGGCCCGCACCGCCTCCTCGACCCGCTGGCCGAGCTGGGCGAGCGCGTCCTCGGTGACGGGCCGGCCCTGACAGGCCTTGCGCACACCGTTGATGATCTTCGTGCGGCTGAACGGTTCGGTGACCCCGGACCGCTTCACCACCATGAGCGAGCACGTCTCCACGGTCGTGAACCGACGGGAGCAGTCAGGACACTGGCGGCGCCTGCGGATCGACGTGCCGTCGTCGGTCGTACGACTGTCGACGACACGGCTGTCGGGGTGCCTGCAGAAGGGACAGTGCATGGCTTCCGAACCCTCCTCACAGCAGACTCAATAGCCTCGAAAGGCCCTTCAGGCCCCTCGAAGCAGCCCCCAGCATAGGCGATCGCGGCGAGCTCGAAGACCCGGGGGACCACAACTTATGGGCCGCTGCTGCAATCCAACCACTAGATGTGGGGATTGGCTCATACAAACACGCCCCGCACGCGCGTCGTCTCCGTACGCACACGTCCGCGCCGTGGCGGCGTGTCGCACCCGCGCGCGGCCGCGCCCGCGCACCCGAACGGCCGTATCGCCGGGAGGCATGCGGAGATACCGTGGGCACCGCGCGGAGGGTACGTGGGACTACCGCAACAGATGAGAGCCCCACCCCGTCGAACGGGTCGCCGGATGGCAGACTGGGGCGACATCCCCGAGGTTGTCACCACGGCGGTGAAGAGTACAGCAATGTGCCCTTTTGTCCGTCGGCCAGCGCGGTAGCCATACACCCAGACACACAGTACGAGCGAGCGATTCACGTTTTTTCACTCGAACGTGTGTTTGGCGCAACCTTTCGAAAGCTACTACCGTTGTGCAGCAGGGAGACCATCGAGAGGGGCCGACGTGACCACCACCGCCGACAGTGCCACCATCACTGGCCAGGACCGCCCCCAGGGCCGACCTGAGCCTGCGCACGCGATGAGCGACGCCGCGAATCCCGAGGGACACAAGCGCTCCCTACCGGGCCGACCTCCCGGCATCCGGGCCGACAGCTCGGGACTCACCGACCGCCAGCGCCGGGTGATCGAGGTCATCCGCGACTCCGTGCAGCGCCGCGGATACCCGCCGTCGATGCGGGAGATCGGGCAGGCCGTCGGTCTCTCCAGCACCTCCTCCGTCGCGCACCAGCTGATGGCGCTGGAGCGCAAGGGCTTCCTGCGCCGCGACCCGCACCGCCCGCGCGCCTACGAGGTGCGCGGCTCCGACCAGGCCGCCACCGTGCAGCCCACGGACACCGCAGGAAAGCCGGCCGCGTCGTACGTCCCGCTCGTCGGCCGCATCGCCGCCGGTGGCCCGATCCTCGCCGAGGAGTCCGTCGAGGACGTCTTCCCGCTCCCCCGGCAGCTGGTCGGCGACGGCGAGCTGTTCGTCCTCAAGGTGGTCGGCGACTCGATGATCGAGGCCGCCATCTGCGACGGCGACTGGGTCACGGTCCGCCGCCAGCCGGTCGCCGAGAACGGCGACATCGTCGCCGCGATGCTCGACGGTGAGGCCACCGTCAAGCGCTTCAAGCGCGAGGACGGCCACGTCTGGCTGCTCCCGCACAACTCGGCCTACGAGCCGATCCCCGGTGACGACGCGACCATCCTCGGCAAGGTGGTGGCCGTACTGCGTCGCGTCTGAGCGCCACGGCGGGCGGGCACGCCACGACAGCGCCCCGCCGACCCGACCGGGCCCCGGAACCTCTGCGCCGGTTCCGGGGCCCAGCGCTGTGCGGAGCCCCGCGCTGGGCGGGGCCTGTCGCTGTGCGCGGGCCGGCGCTCATGCACCTTCCGTCTCCCGTGCCTTCGCGTCGATGGCGGCGAGGGACCTGCGGACCTGGTTGCGGTCGGTGGTGAACCAGAAGTCGGGCAGGGACGCCTTCAGATAGCTTCCGTACCGGGCCGTCGCCAGCCGCTGGTCCAGTACGGCGACCACCCCGCGATCGCCCGACGCCCGCACGAGCCGGCCCGCGCCCTGCGCCATCAGCAGGGCCGCGTGCGTGGCGGCGACCGCCATGAAGCCGTTGCCCCCGGCCTCCTCCACCGCCTTCTGGCGCGCGCTCATCAGCGGGTCGTCCGGACGCGGGAAGGGGATCTTGTCCATGACGACCAGCTGGCAGCTGGACCCGGGGACGTCGACGCCCTGCCACAGCGACAGTGTGCCGAAGAGACAGGTCGCGGGGTCGGCCGCGAAGTTCTTGATCAGCTCGCCCAGGGTCTCCTCGCCCTGGAGGAGGATCGGGTACTCCGGGATGCGGGAGCGCAGCTCCTCGGCGGCCAGCTGGGCGGCGCGCATCGAGGAGAACAGCCCCAGGGTGCGGCCGCCTGCGGCCTGGATCAGCTCCGTCAGCTCGTCGAGCATGTCGCCACGGTCGCCGTCGCGCGCGGGCCGGGCCAGGTGCTTGGCGACGTAGAGGATGCCCTGCTTGCGGTAGTCGAAGGGCGAGCCGACGTCGACGCCCTTCCACTGGGGCACGTCGTCGCCCTCGGTGCCCTCGGGTGCGAGGCCGAGAGAGGCCCCGACCCCGTTGAAGTCCCCGCCCAGTTTCAGGGTCGCCGAGGTCAGGACGACCGAGCGGTCGGTGAAGAGCTTCTCGCGCAGCAGGCCCGCGACGGACATCGGAGCGACCCGCAAAGACGCACCGAACCGGTCGTGTCGCTCGTACCAGACGACGTCCCACTCGGAGCCGTTCGTGATGCGCTCCGCCACGTCGTGCACGGCCTCGACGGAGGCCAGGGCCTGCTTGCGGACCGCGTCCTCGTCCTGCACGGACTTGTCGCGGGTGGCTCCGATGGCCGAGATGACCGTGCGGCAGGCGTCCCGCAGCGCCATCAGGGCGTAGCCGAGGTCCTCCGGGATCTCCTCCAGGCGGCCCGGCAGCGCCAGCTCCATCAGCCGCTCGAAGCCCTCGGCGGCCGTCTGGAGCTGGTCGGCGGCCTTCTCGTTGGCCAGCTTCGCGGCGCGGCGCACGGCGCGGTTGACCTGGCCGGGGGTCAGCTCGCCGGTGGCGACGCCGGTGACGCGGGAGACCAGCTCGTGCGCCTCGTCGACGATCAGCACCTCGTGCTGCGGAAGGACGGGGGCGCCCTCGATGGCGTCGATCGCGAGCAGGGCGTGGTTGGTGACGACGACGTCGGCGAGCTTGGCGCGCTCGCGGGCCATCTCGGCGAAGCACTCGGCGCCGTAGGCGCACTTCGTGGCGCCCAGACACTCCCGGGAGGAGACCGACACCTGGGACCAGGCCCGGTCGGAGACGCCCGGCGTGAGGTTGTCGCGGTCGCCGGTCTCGGTCTCGTCGGCCCAGTCGCGCATCCGCAGCAGGTCCTGGCCCAGCTTGCTGGTGGGGGCGGCGGCCTCGAACTGGTCGAAGAGGCCCTCCTCCTCGTCCTGCGGGGCGCCCTCGTGCAGCCGGTGCAGGCACAGGTAGTTCGACCGGCCCTTGAGCATCGCGAACTCCGGGCGGCGGCGCAGCTGGGGGTGGAGTGCGTCGACCGTGCGGGGCAGGTCGCGCTCGACCAGCTGACGCTGGAGGGCCAGCGTCGCGGTGGCCACGACGACCCTCTCCCCGTGCGCCAGCGCGGGCACCAGGTAGCCCAGGGACTTTCCGGTGCCGGTGCCGGCCTGGGCCAGCAGATGGGAGCCGCCGTCGATGGCTTCCTCGACGGCTTCGGCCATGGCCACCTGGCCGGGACGCTCCGTGCCGCCGACGGCGGTGACAGCGGCGTGCAGGAGTTCGGGGAGTGAGGGCTTCGTCATAGCGCGACCACCCTACGACCCGGCACTGACAATCGCGTGGGCAAGGCGGGTTCGAGGGACGGGAGAGGCGAAGGGAGGGGCTGGGGGGACAGGTGAGGCAAGGGTGTCTCCGGGACGGGCGACTGGTCGGCGGGAGGATGGGGGCCGGGGGGAGCGGGCCGGCGCGTCACGGTGACTCGCGCGGCGCCCGTTCGCGGACCATGAGGGCGGCCCGCTTGCCGGGCAGGTCGACCTCGACGGAATACCGGTATCCCGCGCCGAGGAACGCCGCGACGGAGGGCGCGTTGCGGACGTCGGGTTCGGCGAGGACCCGCGTGCAGGCGGGCCGCGCGGCTAGGACGAGGTCGGTGACGGCCCGGATCTGCGTGGTCCCGATGCCCTGCCCCCGGTCGGAGTCGTCGCCGATCAGAAGGTGGATGCCGGTGTCCTGCGGCCGGACGGGACAGTACCGGGCCAGCGGGTCGAGGTCGGCCCGGTAGATCTCCCAGTAGCTCATCGGCACACCGTCGAGCACTCCGACGCACGGGACACTGCGTCCGTCGCCGGTGAGCTGGGCCCGTACGTGGTCCTCCGTCACGCTCGGCGGCCCGGTGAGTTCCCAGTACGCGGCGACGGCGGGGTCGTTCATCCAGCGGGCGATGAGCGGAACGTCCCGCTCGGCGTGGACGGGCACCAGGTGGAACGCGCCCGCTGGGGTGTCGGCCGGGCCCCAGTCGGCGACCCGGCCGAGCAGGTCGTCCCCCGCCTTCCCGTAGAGGGCGACGAACTCCGCGGGAAGGTGCAGGTCGAGGGTGTCGTCGGCACTCGCGTCGGTGGAAACCAAGGGTTCGCTCTCTCGGGGACGGAGGGGCTGGAGACGGGGCGGCGCGCTGCTCAGGCGCGCAGTGGGTTGGCGATGGTGACGTAGACGGACTGGGTGTCCACCGGGCCGACGAGTTCGTCGAGTCCGCGCAGCCGGGTCAGCAGGTTCGCCTTGCAGCGCAGGACGGGCGAGTCGAGCAGGTGCGCCGGAAGTGAACCGCCCAGCGGGGCGGAACCCGAGGCCGACCCGCCCAGGAAACGGCGGAAGGCGGCGAGCAGCAGTCCCTCGTCGGCGAGGCGCTGGGAGCCGAAGGCACCGATGAGCCCGAACACGTTGTTCACAGCGAGGTAGTACGCGAAGCGCTCGTCGGTGACCGCGTCGGTGACGAACGTGTCGCTCCGCTCGCCGATGCCGGGCAGTCGGGCGTCGAGTACCGCGCGGTGCGACTCCCGGAAGTAGTAGCCCTGGTTGTCGCGGTAGCGGCCGCCTGCGGGCCAGCCGTCGGCGTCCAGCAGGAGGAGCGTGTTCTGCTGGTGCGCCTCCAAGGCGATCCCCGCGTGGGCGTCCAGCCACAGGACGGGACGGACGACGTGGTGGAGATAGCGCAGGAACCACTCGGCGGCGACGGCCCCGCGCGTGCGGCCGGTCCGCCGGGCGAGTCGTGTGACGAGACCGGCCAGGCGGGAGCGGGTGGCGTCGGCGTCGGAAGCCTCCGGCCCGTCGGAACCGTCCTCCCGCGCGTGCGGCAGCGGTGCGACGAGACCGGCCACGCAGGAGACGTCGTCCGAGGGCCGGAAGGGGTTGTGCCGGACGACCACGTCGAGTCCGCGCACGGGCCTGCCGTCCGGCCCGTCGACGGCGAGCCAGGCCGGGTCGCGGACGATGTCGAAGTCCGGGTGGACGGCCTGCCACTGGCGGGACAGTCCGCCGCGCAGCAGACGGTGGACCTCGACGCCGCGGTGGAGTTCCTTGCGGAGGTTCTCGCGCCGCGAGTTGGTGATGTGCAGGGCCAGCGAGAGCTTGAGCATGGCGGGGGCGCCGGTGCGGTGGACGGTCCGGAGCGAGGATGTGGGATGCCATGGGGCGCCCTGGGCACCGAGGTCCCTGAGCAGCCCGGCGTCCAGCAGCGCGGCGGTCCCGGGCCGGTGCTGTACGGCGCGGAACTGCCAGGGGTGCAGCGGCAGGAGCGCGTATCCGTCCGGGGGCGCCGGCCCGTCCGCGGCCAGGCGTGCGGTGAGGTCGGGCGCGGTGACCCGGCGGCCGCGCTCGGTCCAGGCCGAGTCGGTGGCGAGCACGGACGGGGCGACGGCCACCCAGTGCAGGGGGAAGGAGCCGCGCAGTTCGGGTGAGTACCGCCGGGCCTCCGCCTCGGTGAGGCCCTCACGACTCTTGGGGGTGGGATGCAGCGGGTGCCCGAGGAGGAGCGCCTGCTCGGCGGCGAGGAACAGGTCGTTGCCCGCTTCGGCCGCGGAACCGCCGTCGGGGCTTGCCTCACGGTCGCGGAGGAATACGGCGGTACGGCGGACGGAGTCGGCCACGCGCGCGACAAGTTCGGTGCCGTCGGGCCCCGGGTCGCCGGACGACTCCCGCGCGAGCAGCGCGGCGAGCGTGACCGCGTCCACGGGCGGCGCCGGGGCCGGGGCGCCGACCAGCCGCGGAAGGCCGAAGCGGTGCCGTCCGGTCGGGGACCGGTAGAGGACGGGAACGGCCAGGGCGGTACCGCAGGCCGGGAGCGGGATGTGCAGGACCCCGTCGTCCGGAGCGTCCAGGCCGGCCTCGCGGACCCAGCAGCGGAGCAGGTTCTCGACGGTCGCCGCCTGGGCCACGGCGTGGTGGCCGGGCGCCGGAACAGCAGGCGTTGCCGGAACAGCAGGCGGTGCCGCAACGGCGGGCGTTGCCGGAACAGCAGGCGTTGCCTGCACCGCAGCCGTTGCCGGAGCGGCCGCGGTCGCCGGTCTCGGAGCGGGGACCGTCCTCGTGGCGAGTGCCGCCGGTGGGGTGGCGGGCGGCCGGGTACCGGTCGGCTCGGCGGGGCTCGGCTCGGGTGTGGGGGTGGTGTGCAACGCGGTCCTCGTGACGTGCGGGAGTGGGGCGGCGGGTCTCAGCGCGCGGCGTGCGCCCGGTGGGGTGGGCCGTGGTCGCCGCGGCCCCGTTCCACCGCCTGCACGGCGTCGGCGAGGCGGTCCAGGACCGCCGACGTCTGCTCCTCGGTGACGATCAGGGGCGGCAGCAGTCGCACGACGTTCCTGGTCGGACCGGTCAGGTCCACGATCAACCCGCGCCGCAGACACTCCCGTTGGACGGCGGCGGCGAGTTCGCTCGGGGTGTAGCGGCGGCCGCCGCGGTCAGGGGCCTCGCACGCACCGCCCGGCGCCGTCAGCTCCATGCCGATCAGCAGTCCGCGCCCTCGCACGGCCCCGACACACGCGAACTCCTCGGCCAGGCCGCGCAGTCGGGACAGTATCCGGTCACCCAGGGCGGCGGCGTGCCCGGCGAGGCGGTGTTCGCGGACGTGGGCGAGGGTCGCCGCGCCCGCGGCCAGGGCGAGTTGGTTGCCGCGGAAGGCTGCGGCCCCGGGCGCTCCGGCGTGCCCTCCGTCCAGGTCGGCGCGGTGGACCACCGCGGCCAGCGGCAGGCTGCCGCCGATCGCCCTGGAGAGGACCAGCACGTCGGGGGTGACTCCGCTGTGCTCGACCGCCCAGAAGGCACCGGTCCGGCCGACGCCCGTCTCGGTCTCGTCGGCGATGAGCGGAACGGACCCTTCGGCCGTGATCCGCCGCAGGTCGCGCAGCCAGGGGTCGGGGACGGGCAGTACGCCGTCCTCGCCGCGTATCGGTTCGAGGAGCACTCCGGCGGGCGGTTCACCGGCGTCGGCCGGGCAGCACGCCGTGGCGTCCGCCGCGTGGTGGGCGCCGGTGAGGGTGACGATCCGGGTGCGGCCGGTGGCGGCGCGGGCCAGGGCGACGGCGGTGGCGACCGGGTCGGTTCCGCCCGGTCCGCAGAAGCGCACGCGCGCGTGGTCGGCGAGGCCTGGCGGCAGGGTGCGCAGCAGTTCGGTGACGAAGGCGTCTTCGACCGGGGTGGTGAGGCCCATGACCTGCAAGGGAGCGCCCGAGTCGAGAACCCTGCGGATCGCCTCCAGCACGACGGGGTGGTTGTGTCCCAGGGCCAGGGACCCCGCTCCCGAGGCACAGTCGAGGTAGCGGCGGCCGTCGGCGTCCTCGATGGTCAGTCCCCGGGCCCGCACGGGCACGACCGGCAGGGCGCGCGCGTAGGTACGCGCCGCGGTCTCGCGCGCCGGCTGACGCCGCGGAGCGCCCCCGCCTTCGGGCCGGGCACACTCGCGCACGGCACTCCCGCCGCCGGCCGCGATCACCTCGTACGCGGATTCCGCCACGGCTTCCCCCCACCTCCCGCTGTCCGGACGCGATCCGTCGTGCCGGGCTCGTCGTCGGCACGGAGGAACACACCGGACCCGACGGCGGACCCGACGGCGGACCTCCACCGCTAGCAACCGCGGCGCGTGCCGGGGGTTACGGGTTGCCCGAAGATCCTTGCCGGCCGGGCGGCTGTGTCCGAACCGTTGCCGTTCCGTCGGAACTCCCCCACAGGCGCCGCATAGTGTGTGGTCCCGTTCCAGGTCGCCGCCGCTCCGCGGAGTTCGGGAAGTCCGGGAGACCGGGCCAGGGCGCCGGAGCGGCCGGCGCGGCACCACGTTCGTTCACAGCAGGGGGAGTCAACACCATGCGATCCATACGTCCGTCGTTCACCATGCGCGGAAAGGGGCGCGGACGGCGCGGGGGCTCCTCCGCGGCCGCTGTGGCGCTCGTCTCGGCGCTCGCGCTCACCGCCACGGCGTGCGAGTCCGGGGAGCCGGAGGCGGGCGGCGACGCCTCGGCCTCCGCGACGGCCGCGGACGACGGCAACAGCGGGATCCGGATCCCGGACCACATCAAGGACAAGCTCAAGGAACGCGGGATCGACGTCGACGACTGGAAGAACGGCGCCTGGAAGGACTGGAGCAAGGACGACTGGCTGCGCGAGGCGCAGGACTTCGTCAACCCGATCATCGCGGGCCTGTGGGACCCGGACCGCATGCGGGACGCCGAGGAGCCGGGCAAGGAGGTCGACGACAACGACCTCTCGGGTGACCAGGGCGTCACCGACCCGGAGCCGGCGCCCGTCGAGGCACGGGCCGTCGAGCCCAAGTACCACGACAACGCCGCCACCGCGGGCAAGGTGCTCTTCGACTCCCCCGCGGGCTCGATGGTCTGCTCGGCGACCGTGGTGAAGGACCCGGCCAACCCCGGCAAGTCCAACCTGGTCTGGACGGCGGGCCACTGTGTGCACGCCGGCAAGAAGGGCGGCTGGTACCGCAACATCGCCTTCGTGCCGTCGTACAACGACGCCGGCAAGTCGGCCGAGCAGCTGCAGAACGCCACCAAGGAGGAGGTCGCTCCCTACGGCGTCTGGTGGGGCGACTGGGCGCAGACCTCGGACCAGTGGATCGAGCAGGGCGGTGCGACGGGCGGTGACGGGGCCTCGTACGACTACGCCGTCATCCATGTGACGCCGGAGAAGGGCAGCGGCGGCAAGTCGCTGGAGGAGACGGTCGGCGCCGCGCTGCCGGTGGACTTCGACGCGCCCGCGGTGCCCGAGGTCGAGAACATCGAGGCGACCGGCTACCCGGCCGCGCCGCCGTACGACGGTCAGAAGCTGTACCAGTGCCAGGACAAGCCCGGGCGGCTGTCCATCAACGCCGCCGACCCGACGATGTACCGCATCGGCTGCACCATGACCGGCGGCTCGTCCGGCGGCGGCTGGGTCGCGACCGGTTCCGACGGCAAGCCGGCGCTGGTGTCCAACACCTCGATCGGCCCGGTGACGGCCGGCTGGCTGGCCGGTCCGCGGCTGGACAAGGGTGCCAAGGGCGTGCTCGACGCGGTGAGCGGCAAGTTCGCCGGCCAGTGAGCGCGGCCCGTACCCCGCGCTGAATCAGCAGGACGGTGGGGTGCGACGGGCCGAGGCCCGGCGCCCCACCGCGCGTTCCATCGCTTACACAAGTTCACTTACACAGGTTCACTTACACACGTTCCAACGGGGGTCGTCCCAGCATGCGTTCCACACCCATGTCCGCCGCGCCACGGCGCGCGCGGCGCACCGCACTCGCCGCCGCCGGTCTCGTCACCGCGCTGGCGCTCACCGCCACCGCCTGCGGCGGCTCGGAGCAGGACGAGGCCGACGCCAAGCCGAGCGGTGGCACCTCGCAGGCCGCCGACGCCGGTGACACCGGTGGCGGCGAGGGCGGTCTGCCGGCCGGTGTCGCGGACCGGCTCAAGGAGCAGGGCATCGACGTCGACCGGTGGAAGGACGGCGGCTGGAAGAACTGGGACAAGGACAAGTGGCTCACCGAGGCCAAGGACTTCGTCAACCCGGTGATCGAGGGCCTGTGGAAGCCTGACCGGATGAAGTCCGCCAAGGAGGCCGACAAGACCGTCACCACCAAGGACGCGTCCGCCGACCAGGGCGCCACCGACCCGGAGCCGGCCCCGGTGGAGGCCGTCGCCGAGAAGACGCCGTACCACGAGAACGCCGCCCCGGTGGGCAAGGTCTTCTTCGACTCGCCCGAGGGCTCGATGGTCTGCTCGGGCACCGTCATCAAGGACGTCAACCACCCGGGCAAGTCCAACCTGGTGTGGACGGCGGGCCACTGCGTGCACGCCGGCGGCAGCGGTGGCTGGTACCGCAACATCGCCTTCGTGCCGTCGTACAACGACCTCGGCAAGTCCGAGGCACAGCTGGCCGATGCGACGACCACCGAGATGGCGCCGTACGGCACCTGGTGGGCCAACTGGGCGTCGACCTCCAGCCAGTGGATCCAGGGCGGTTCGGAGAACGGCGGCGACGGGGCCGCGTACGACTACTCCGTGCTGCACGTGAAGCCCGAGCAGGGGAGCAAGTCCCTGGAGGAGACGGTCGGTGCCGCGCTGGAGGTGGACTTCTCCGCCCCGTCCGCGACCGAGGTGCCCAGCATGGGCGCCTGGGGCTATCCGGCCGCGGCGCCGTACAACGGGCTGAAGATGTTCAAGTGCGTCGACCGGCCCGGCCGGCTGTCGCTGAGCCCGTCGCTGCCGACGATGTACCGCATCGGCTGCACCATGACCGGCGGCTCGTCCGGCGGCGGCTGGTTCCGGGTGGTGGACGGCGAGACCAAGCTGGTCTCGAACACCTCGATCGGCCCGCTGGAGAACACCTGGCTGGCGGGTCCGCAACTGGGCCCGGACGCCCAGGCGATGTACCAGAACATGAGCAAGACGTACGGCGGTCAGTGACGGCGCGCCTGCGGGGGCACTGGCCCCGGCCGGCCGAAGGCCCGCCTCCGCGACGTGCGGGGG
>NZ_JBHXNW010000128.1:11363-14475 GCF_042717365.1 Streptomyces sp. NPDC058534 | reverse complement strand
TCTCACACTCCCGGTCTCGGCGTCTCAACACCCCCCCCCCTGTACAGGGCACCCACAGCGGGGGCGCGCGCCCACCCCCCCCCCCCCACCCTCTTCCGTTCTCTTGCATCGGGTCATCAGTAGTCATCCCGCGCCGGCTCCCGGGTCTTGCCCAGCGTGATCTGCACGCGCAGGCACGTCCTCAGTAGCTGACGGACCAACGTCACCTGTGCCGTGCCGTGCCGTGCCGTGTCGAGCCGGCACCACGTCCCGCACGATGCTTGGTCGCGTCTCCTCCGGCGCGACGGCGTCGCGTAGTTCGCCGCGGGCTACCGCCTCGGTGAGCAGGCCGCAGACGATGTCGCCCGGGACGCTGAAGCGTCCCGGGCAGCGTGCGCGTGCGGCAGCGGCGGGGCTACCGGGGAGAGATGCCAGCGGCGACACCAAGCGCGAATCTCGGCTTTGGTGGCGAAAGGCCAGTCGGGGACGCGTCAAGCGCACTGGGCCCTCGCAAGATGTCTCGGCAGCACGCCACCAGAACCTTGCGGTGCGTCAGCACCGCGCCGTGGTGACGCCCCCCACCCGGCGGGTCAGCTCCCGCGCCGTCTGCGCGACGTGTCCCGCGATCCGGTGGCGTTCCGCCTCACCGACCGCCTCACCGGGGAAGGTGACGGAGACCCCGGCGATCGGGTGTGCGTGGTGGTCCAGCACAGGCGCGGCGACGGAGGAGAGGCCGGGGGTGACTTCGCCCTCCTCTGTCGCGTAACCCCCGCGCCGCACCTCGGCCAGCAGGCCACGCAGTGCCGTCAGCGACGCCGGGCCGACGCCGTGCCGCTGCACGAAGGCCGACCTGTCCGGGAAGATCGCCCGTACCTGTGCGGGCGGCAGCAGTGCCAGCACCGCGCGGCCGCTGGCGGTCAGGTGGGCCGGCAGCCGGACCCCCGCCTCGCTGACGAGCGGCGGGCGGCCCGGGGCGCGTTCCTCGATGACGTAGATGACCTCCCGGCCGTGCAGCACGGCCAGGTTCGCGTTGTGCCCGGTCCGGTCCACGAGCGTGGCCAGCGGCACCCGCGCCAGCCGCTGGAACGGGGCCTGGCGCTCGTATCCGGAGGCCAGCTCGAAGGCACTGACGCCGAGGCCGTAGCGCCGCTCCTCCGGCAGATGGACGACGAAGCCATCCGCGGCGAGGGTGTCGAGCAGGTGGTACGTCGTCGAGCGGGGCAGACCCACGTCGCGGCTGATGGCGGCCGCGGGAACAGGTGCGGCCTGCCGCGCCAGATAGCGCAGCACAGCCAGCACCTGCGCGGCCGCTGGGACGATACTCATGGGCCGAGCGTAGACCAGGGCAGGAGCAAACATTTGTCTGGTATCCCAGATGGCGACGTCTGGGATACCAGACACTAGCGGGTCGGATCCTCTCGCGTACCCGCTTCTGCCTGCGGCTTCATAGGGGCATGACCGTTGTTGTTGGTGTCGGCGCACTCGCTGCCGACGAAGTCGTGTCCGTTGCCCGTCGCGGAACCCCGGTGGTCCTCGCCCCGGAAGCGATCAAGGAAATCGCCCGCAGTCGCGAGGTCGTCCAGGCCCTCGCCGACGATGCCACGCCGCATTACGGTGTCTCCACCGGTTTCGGCGCCCTGGCGACCCGCCACATTCCCACCGAGCTGCGTGCCCAGCTTCAGCGCAGCCTGGTGCGTTCGCACGCCGCGGGCTCGGGTCCGGAGGTCGAGGGCGAGGTCGTCCGCGCACTGATGCTGCTGCGCCTGTCCACTCTCGCCACGGGCCGTACGGGCGTACGGGCGCAGACCGCGGAGGCATACGCGGCACTGCTGAACGCCGGAATCACCCCGGTCGTGCACGAGTACGGCTCGCTCGGCTGCTCCGGCGACCTCGCCCCCCTCGCGCACTGCGCGCTCGCCGTCATGGGCGAGGGCGAGGTCCGCACTGCCGACGGTGTACGCAAGCCCGCCGGCGAGGCGCTCGCCGAGGCGGGCATCACCCCGGTCGTGCTGGAGGAGAAGGAGGGCCTTGCCCTCATCAACGGCACCGACGGCATGCTGGGCATGCTCCTCCTCGCCGCCCACGATCTGCGCCGCCTGTTGCGTGCAGCCGACATCGCCGCCGCGATGAGCGTCGAGGGCCAACTCGGCACCGATGCCGTGTTCGCCGGCGACTTGCAGGCGCTGCGCCCGCACCCGGGCCAGTCGGACAGCGCGGGCAACCTGCGCTCCCTGCTCGCCGACTCGGCGATCGTCGCCAGCCACAAGGGTCCGGAGTGCACCCGCGTCCAGGACGCGTACTCGCTGCGCTGCACGCCGCAGGTGCACGGCACGGCCCGCGACACCCTCAGCCACGCCACGCTCGTGGCCTCCCGTGAACTGGCCGCCGCCGTCGACAACCCCGTGGTCACCCTCGACGGCCGGGTGGAGAGTAACGGCAACTTCCACGGCGCCCCGGTCGCCGCCGTGCTCGACTTCCTGGCCATCTCGGTCGCCGACGTCGCCTCGATCTCCGAGCGCCGCACGGACCGGTTCCTCGACCCGGCCCGCAACCGCGGACTGAACGCCTTCCTGGCCGACGACCCGGGTGTCGACTCCGGTCACATGATCGCCCAGTACACGCAGGCCGCGATCGTCTCCGAGCTCAAGCGGCTGGCCGTACCGGCCTCCCCCGACTCGATCCCCTCCAGCGCCATGCAGGAGGACCACGTCTCCATGGGCTGGGCCGCCGCCCGCAAGCTGCGCCGCGCCGTCGACGGACTCGGCCGCGTCCTCGCGGTGGAACTCTTCACCGCCGCCCGCGCCCTCGATCTGCGGGCGCCGCTGACGCCGGCGCCGGCCACGGCGGCGGTTCGCGACGGGCTGCGCGAGACGGTCGACGGCCCCGGCACGGACCGCTGGCTCGCCCCCGAGATCGAGGCGACCGTCCAGTACGTCACCTCCGGCCGCGCCCTGGCCGCCGCGGAGTCGGTCACCGGCCCGCTGGTCTGACCACATCGTCGTTCCGCACACCGCCCGTGGGCTCGGGCGGTGGGGGGGGGGGCGGCCGGCCCGCCGGGCGGCGCGGCCCGCAGCCCGCCCCCCACGGCCCCGCGGGGAGCCGACCAGGGTGTCGAGAACACCGCACACGCCCC
>NZ_JBHXNW010000128.1:6392-11353 GCF_042717365.1 Streptomyces sp. NPDC058534 | reverse complement strand
TGAGCAACCCCCAGCAGCTGCGCTACAGCAAGGAGCACGAGTGGCTGTCGGGGGGCGGGGGCGGCGCCGCGCGCGGCGGGGGCACGGAGCACGCCGCCCCACCGCGCGCGGGCGGCGGGGGGGGGCGCCCTCGCGCGGCCCCGCCGCGGCGGGGCCCCGGAACGACCGGCTCCACGCTCTCCCAGGAGTATCCGCATGGATTCGCACCATCCACCCAGCACCCTCGTCACCAACATCGGCTCGCTGGTCACCAACGACCCCGCCGTCGGTGAGGGCCCGCTCGGGCTGCTTTCCGACGCCGCGCTTCTCATCGACGGCACCGACATCGCCTGGGCCGGCCCGGCCGCCCAGGCTCCGGCGGCCGACGAGCGGGTGGACGCCGGAGGCCGGGCCGTGATCCCCGGCTTCGTCGACTCCCATTCCCATCTCGTCTTCGCCGGCGACCGCACGGCCGAGTTCAACTCCCGCATGTCCGGGCGACCGTACTCGGCCGGCGGTATCCAGACCACCGTCGACGCCACTCGCGGCGCCACCGACGAGCAGCTGCACGCGACGGTCGTACGTCATGTGCGTGAGGCGCTCCGGCAGGGCACCACCACCCTGGAGACCAAGTCGGGTTACGGCCTGACGGTTCAGGACGAGGCGCGCGCCGTGTCCGTCGCCGCCGCCCACACCGGCGAGGTGACCTACCTCGGCGCCCACCTCGTGCCGGCGGAGTTCGCGGACGACCCGGGCGGCTACGTCGATCTCGTCACCGGCCCCATGCTGGACGCGTGCGCCCCGCACGCCCGCTGGGCGGACGTCTTCTGCGAGCAGGGCGCCTTCGACGGTGACCAGGCGCGGGCGGTCCTCACCGCGGCGGCGGCCAGAGGACTCGTGCCGCGGGTGCACGCCAACCAGCTCTCCCACGGGCCGGGCGTCCAGCTCGCGGTCGAGCTGGAGGCGGCGTCGGCCGACCACTGCACGTACCTCACCGACGCCGACGTGGACGCCCTCGCTCATGGGGAGACCGTCGCGACCCTGCTTCCGGGGTCGGACTTCTCCACCCGCTCGCCCTACCCCGACGCCCGCCGTCTCCTCGACGCGGGCGCGACCGTCGCGCTCTCGCCCAACTGCAACCCTGGCTCGTCCTATACGAGTTCCATGGCCTTCTGCATCGCGCTGGCCGTCCGGGAGATGCACATGACGCCCGACGAGGCGCTGTGGGCGGCGACGGCGGGCGGTGCACGTGCCCTGCGCCGCACGGACGTCGGCCGCCTCTCTCCGGGGGCGCGGGCCGACCTCGTCCTCCTGGACGCGCCCTCCCATGTGCACCTGGCCTACCGCCCCGGGGTGCCGCTGGTCTCCGCCGTCCGGCGGGCGGGCCGACCGTGCGAAGGGGTGCGCCCCGGTGAATGACCTGCCGACCGCCACTGTGCACAACAGCGTCGGGCAGTTGCGCGCCGACGCCTGGAGCTCGCTGGCGGACCTCACCCACCAGCTCTCGGAGCAGGGTGCCGGCGCGTGCCCGCAAGCATCCGTGCGGCTGGAGGAGCTGTTCCGGCTGCTGGCACCGATCGAGAACTGCTGGGCCTTCCCCGGTACGGCCGGGCTCGAGGAGCTCCAGCGGCTGCACGAGGACGGGGAGCACCACCGCTTGGCCAGGCGCACCGAGGACCTCAACCGCGCCCTGGGCAGCGACAGCCACCGCAACCCCACGTCCCCCGCGGCCGCTTCGACGGCTTCCCCGGCAGCCTCTGGGGCGTGCGCGGTCCCCGGCGACGACGAGGCGGCGGACGATCCGGCCGCGCACCGGTACCCGGGGGCCAGACCGTACTTCGAGGTCCTCGTCGTCGGCGATCTGGACTCGGCCGAGGAGGAGGCGCTCCGCAAGGAGCTGCACCACATCCGGCGCGCCGAGGACGAGTTCGTCTACGAGCTCGTCGTGGCTCCCAGCTTCGAGGACGCGGTCATCGCGTCGCTCGTCAACTCCAGTCTCCAGGCCGTCGTCATCCGCCACCGGTTCGCCGACCGGTCCCGGCACGACCTGCGGGTGGTGCGGCGCTTCTTCGAAGGCGCCGCCGCGGACCCCGCCGACGTCCCGGAGGAGAACTGGCGGCACGGTGAGGAGCGGGCGCAGGTACTGGGCGACCGGCTGCTCGCGCTGCGTCCCGAGCTGGATCTGTACCTGATGTCCGAGGGGGCGGTGGAGACGACCGCCGGCCGGCTCAGCCGGCGCTTTCGTCGGGTCTTCCTCGCCCGTGAAGGACTCCTCGAACTGCACCTGTCCATTCTGCACGGCATCGCCGAACGCTTCCGCGCGCCGTTCTTCACCGCGCTGCGCGCCCACAGCCGGCGGCCGACCGGCGTCTTCCACGCACTGCCCATCTCCCGGGGCACCTCGGTGGTCAACTCGCACTGGATACCGGAGATGGCCCGCTTCTACGGGCTGAACATCCTCCTCGCCGAGACCTCCGCCACCTCCGGCGGGCTGGACTCCCTCCTCGCGCCCACCGGCCCGCTGCGGGAAGCCCAGGACCTGGCGGCCGAGGCGTTCGGCGCCCGGCAGACGTACTTCGTCACCAACGGCACGTCCACCGCCAACAAGATCGTCGTACAGGCGATGGTGCGGCCCGGCGACATCGTGCTCGTGGACCGTAACTGCCACAAGTCCCACCACTACGGCCTGGTGCTGGCCGGCGCCCATGTCGTCTACCTCGATGCGTATCCCCTCGACGCGTACGGCATGTACGGAGCCGTGCCGGTGGAGGAGATCAAGCGCAAGCTGCTGATGCTGAAGAAGGAGGGCGTCCTCCATCGCGTCAAGCTGCTCATGCTCACCAACTGCACGTTCGACGGGATCGTCTACAACCCTTCGCGGGTGATGGAGGAGTGCCTGGCCCTCAAGCCGGACCTGGCGTTCCTGTGGGACGAGGCGTGGTTCGCCTTCGCCCGCTTCCACCCCGTCTACCGCCGCCGCACCGCGATGGACGCGGCCCGCGCGCTGACCGACCGCTACCGCCAGGCGCGGTATGCCGAGGAGTACGCCGCGCACCGAGAGCGGCTCGGCGACGACCCTGACGACGAGACCCTCCTCGCCACCCGGTTGCTGCCCGACCCGGAAAGGGTCCGGGTGCGGGTGTACGCCACCCAGTCGACGCACAAGACGCTGACTTCCCTGCGTCAGGGCTCCATGGTCCACGTCTTCGACCAGGACTTCCGCCACAAGGTGGCGGAGACCTTCCACGAGGCGTACATGACGCACACCTCGACGTCGCCCAACTACCAGATCCTCGCCTCCATGGACCTCGGCCGCCGACAGGCGGTGCTCGAGGGCTTCGAACTGGTGCAGAAGCAGCTCGAACAGGCGGGCGTGCTGAGGGACGCCATCGAGCAGCACCCGCTGCTCAGCCGGTGCCTGCGTTTCCTCACCACTCCGGAGCTCATCCCACCGCGCTTCCGCTCCTCCGGCATCGAGCAGCCGCTGCGCACGGGCCTGGCGCGGATGGCTCAGGCATGGGAGGAGGACGAGTTCGTCCTCGACCCCACTCGCGCGACGATGCACATCGGGCTCACCGGTGTCGACGGAGACACCTTCAAGCATGAGCTCCTGATGGACCGGTACGGCGTACAGGTCAACAAGACCACCCGCAACACGCTGCTGTTCATGACCAACATCGGTACGACGCGCAGCGCGGTCGCGTATCTCATCGAGGTGCTCGTCAAGATCGCCGAGGAACTCGCGGAGCGGGTCGAGGAGATGAGCCCCCGCGAACGCGCCGCGCACCAGCGGACGGTGAACGGCCTCGCCGGCGGATCCGCCGCCCTGCCCGACTTCAGCGAGTTCCATCCGGCCTTCCGCCCGAGCGCCCGTACCCCCGCGGGGGACATGCGCACCGCGTTCTACCTCGCCTACGACGAAGCCGAGTGCGAGTACCTCTCCGCCCAGGAGATCACCGACGCGATGGCCGAGGGCCGGCCGGTCGTCTCCGCCACCTTCGTCACCCCCTACCCTCCGGGGTTCCCGGTGCTCGTTCCGGGCCAGGTGGTCAGCAAGGACGTCCTCGCCTACATGGCGGCCCTGGACACCCGCGAGATCCACGGGTACGCCCCGGAGACCGGGTACCGGGTCTTCACCGAGGCGGCGCTGAGGGCACAGCTCGCGGATGCGCGATAGACCACGTCCCGCATGACGCCTCCTCTCCCCGCGCCCCGGTGCCGGAGGAAGGAGGCGTTTTCGGCAATTCGATCCGGAAGGAAAGCACATGGCACCGCAGATACTGCGTGCGGACAGCAGGACGCCTGCACCGTGGAAGAACGGCGGAGGCGTGACGTCACAGGTCGCGGTCCATCCCGAGGGTGCGGGGGCCGACGATTTCATGTGGCGGGTGAGCGTCGCCGAAGTGGCGCACAGCGGACCGTTCTCCGCGTTCGAGGGAGTCGACAGGATCATCACCGTCGTCGACGGACCGGGCATGGCCCTCACCGTCGACGGCGTACCGCACATGGTGGACGCACCGTACGAGCCTTTCGCCTTCCCCGGTGACGCCGCCACGGAGTGCGAGCTGCTCGGCGGGCCGATCACCGACTTCAACGTGATGGTCCGACGCTCGCGGGCGACGGCACAGGTCCGGATCGAACGCTCGCCCGCATCCGTGCGCGCATCGGCCGGCACCCGCGTCCTCGTGGTCGTCCTGAAGGGGTGGGCCGTGCTCCACCAGGCTTTCGTACCCCTCGGCCCGTTCGACGCCGTCCTGTTCTCCAGCGGGGACTCCGCCTCGTTCAGCGTCGAGGGGGTCGTGGCCGTCGTCACTCTCGACGAACGGCCCGGGCTGCCTGGCCGCTGACCGGCCGGGCCGCCCGGGCCGGGTCGCCCGCCGGCGGGGTCGATGCCGCGGGCGCCCGGGCGGGGCGGTTCGGGCCCGCGGGCCGGGTCGCCGTCTGGGCGACACCGGCGATGGAGACCGCGGTCGCCGTGGTGG
>NZ_JBHXNW010000128.1:0-6382 GCF_042717365.1 Streptomyces sp. NPDC058534 | reverse complement strand
GGCGCGCCCCCCCACCCCCCCCCCGGCGGGGCCGCGGCGGGCCGGCCGCCGCCCGGCCCCCCCCGGGCCGGGTCGCCCGCCGTCGTGGTCGAAGCCGCGGTCGCCAGGCCGCGGCTTTCGTCGCTTCGCACGGCCTGGCGACCTGTTTCGGGGGCGGGAAGGGCCCGCGGTGTGTCACGTCCGGGCGGTCACCATGCGGTGGATGAGGCGGGCGCCGGCACGGGCCGTGCGCTGGTCCACGTCGAACCCCGGGTTCAGCTCGGCGATGTCGCAGACCGCGAGCTTGCCGCTCGCCGCGACCCGGTGGCAGACTCGCTCGACAACCTCCATGGGCACGCCGTAGGCGGCGGGGGCGCTGACGCCCGGAGCCACCGCGGCGGGGAGCACGTCCAGGTCGATGCTCAGATGCACGACGTCACAGCTCGCCAGGAACTCGTCGACGAACCTCTCGGCGCGCGCAAGGCCGAGCAGGCCGCAGTCGGAGTCCGGCAGATAGCGCACACCGAGCGTGTCCGCGGTGCGGAACAGCCGCTCCGTGTTGCTCGGCTGGCTGACGCCCAGCACCCAGTAGTTGAACTCCCGGCCGTGCCGCTGTTCGCTCTGCGCCATCTGCAGGAACGGGGTGCCGGAGCTGGGCCGGACATCGTCGCGCAGGTCGAAATGCGCGTCGAGGTTCAGCACCCCGAGGCGCCCGCCCTCGCGCAGCGTCCGCGTCTGCTCCAGTCCGCTGTAGCTGCCGTAGGCGACTTCGTGGCCGCCGCCCAGCACCATCACCGGGTGCCCGCGGTCGACGAGCGCGGCGACCGCACTTCCCAGGCGCTGTTGTCCCGCTTCCAGGACGTCCTCGCCGTCCCCGGCGACTTCGATGTCGCCGGCGTCGAGCGCCCGCAGCGGCTTGGGCAGCGCCATCGAGGCGAGGGCGCGGCGCAGGGCGTCCGGCCCGTTCGCGGCGCCCTGCCGGCCCTTGTTGCGGCGTACGCCCTCGTCGCTACGGAAGCCGACGAAGGCGACATCCCCAGGAGCCGCCTGCTCCGGGTCGAGGTGGACGGCCTTGTGCCAGCGCAGGTTCTCGGCGCCGGGGCCGTCGTCCCGTCCGGCCCACGGCGCGGCCGGGACGTCCGTGCGGACGTCCTGGGCTTCCTGGTGCGTCGTCACGGCGCTCACGCTGCGCCGCCCTCGGTCTCCGTCATCGGGATGCGTACGCCGCGCTCCTGGGCCACCGAGGTGGCGTGCTCGTAACCGGCGTCGACGTGCCGGATGACGCCCATGCCCGGGTCGTTGGTCAGGACGCGGGCGAGCTTCTGGGCCGCGAGCTCGGTGCCGTCGGCGATGCAGACCTGACCGGCGTGGATGGAGCGGCCCATGCCGACGCCGCCGCCGTGGTGGATGGAGACCCAGGAGGCACCGGAGGAGGTGTTCACCAGGGCGTTGAGCAGCGGCCAGTCGGCGATGGCGTCGGAACCGTCGAGCATCGACTCGGTCTCACGGTAGGGCGAGGCCACCGAGCCGGAGTCCAGGTGGTCCCGGCCGATGGCGACGGGGGCGGACAGCTCGCCGGAGGCGACCATCTCGTTGAAGCGCAGACCGGCGCGGTGCCGCTCCCCGTAGCCCAGCCAGCAGATGCGGGCGGGCAGGCCCTCGAACGCCACGCGCTCGCCGGCCATCTTCAGCCAGCGGTGCAGGTGCTCATTCTCCGGGAAGAGCTCCATGATGGCCTTGTCGGTGGCCTCGATGTCCTTCGGGTCACCGGAGAGGGCGGCCCAGCGGAAGGGGCCGAGGCCCTCCTCGAACAGCGGCCGGATGTGGGCCGGCACGAAGCCGGGGAAGTCGAACGCGCGCTGGTAGCCGGCCTTGCGGGCCTCGTCGCGGATCGAGTTTCCGTAGTCGAAGACCTCGGCGCCGGCGTCGAGGAAGCCGACCATCGCCTCGACATGCCGGGCCATCGACCGGCGGGAGCGCTCGGTGAAGTCCGCCGGGTCCTTGCGGGCCTGCTCGTGCCATTCCTCCGTGCTCACGCCGACGGGAAGGTAGGCCAATGGGTCGTGGGCGCTGGTCTGGTCGGTGACGATGTCGATGGGCGCGCCTCGCTCCAGCAGCTCGGGGAAGACCTCGGCGGCGTTCCCCGTCAGGCCGATGGAAAGCGGCTTGCGGTTGTCGCGGGCCTCGATGGCGAGGCGCAGGGCGTGGTCCAGGTCGTCGGCGGCGACGTCGAGGTAGCGGTGGGCGATGCGGCGCTCGATGCGCGTCGGGTCGCAGTCGACGCAGATGGCCACGCCGTCGTTCATGGTGACGGCGAGCGGCTGGGCGCCGCCCATTCCGCCGAGGCCGGCGGTGAGGGTGATGGTCCCGGCCAGACTGCCGCCGAACTTCTTGCGGGCGACGGCGCCGAAGGTCTCGTAGGTGCCCTGCAGGATGCCCTGGCTGCCGATGTAGATCCACGACCCGGCCGTCATCTGCCCGTACATCGTGAGCCCCCGGGCCTCCAGCGACCGGAACTCCTCCCAGTTGGCCCAGTCGCCGACCAGGTTGGAGTTGGCCAGCAGCACGCGCGGCGCCCACTCGCTGGTGCGCATCACGCCGACGGGCTTGCCGGACTGCACCAGCAGCGTCTCGTCGTCCTTGAGCGTCTTCAGGGTACGGACGATGGCGTCGTACGCCTCCCGGTTGCGGGCGGCCTTCCCGGTGCCGCCGTAGACGACGAGGTCCTCGGGGTGCTCGGCGACCTCGGGGTCGAGGTTGTTCATGAGCATCCGCAGGGCGCCTTCCTGCTGCCAGCCGAGGCAGTTCAGTTCGGTGCCGCGGGGGGCGCGGACGACGCCCGGGGTTTTGGGGGAAGGGCTGGTCATGTGCACTCCTCACAGAGGGATCGAGCCGTTGCCCTGCCATGACACGGCAGTGGCGGACGCGGAGCCAGCGGCGCCCTTGGGGCTTCTCGGATCCGAGACCCTCCCTGCGGCGCCGTGGCATCGGCCCCTTCGTGAGGAGCCCTCAGCTCTCCTCTAGGATTCGAGGCGGGGCAGCGCAGGGGGATGCGAAGGACGGTGGGCGGCTTGGTCGTGGATCCAGCGGAGCTGGGCCGGTTGTACGAGCAGCGCACGGCCGGTTCCGCTCCCGCGTACCACCGCGTCAAGAACCTCGTCGCCCAGCAGATCGCGGGCGGCCACTGGCGCGAGGACGACGCGCTGCCGTCGGAAAGCCAGTTCGTCGAGGCACTCGGCCTGTCCCGTATGACGATCAACCGCGCCCTGCGCGAGCTGGCCACCGAGGGCGTCATCCGGCGGGTCATGGGAGTAGGCAGCTTCGTCGCGCCGAGAAAGGCCAGTTCCGCGCTGCTCGAGGTGCACAACATCGCCGACGAGGTACACCACCGCGGCCACCGTTACGAGGCCCACGTGCTGTCCGTACGCGAGGAGCAGGCCGACGAGAAGACCGCCGCGCACCTCGGTCTCGGCGAGGGGGAGCCGGTCTTCCACTCGCGGGTGGTGCACTACGAGGACGGAACGGCGCTCCAGCTCGAGGACCGCTACGTCAATCCGGCCTTCGCGCCCGGCTACCTCGAACAGGACTTCACCCGGCAGACGCCGTTCACGTTCCTCTCCAAGGTCGCGCCGCTGGGCAGGGGCGAACACATCGTGGAGGCGGTGCTGGCGTCGTCCGAGGAGTGCGCGATCCTCGGCGTCGCGCCGTCCGAGCCGTGCCTGCTGATCCACCGCCGCACCTGGTCACGCGACGCGCTCGTCAGCATCGCGCGGCTGCTGCACCCCGGCTCCCGCTACCGCCTCGAGGGCGCGTTCGACACGCATTGACGCTCATGCGGCCGCCGCCCCGGTCCCTACTGCCGGCGCATGGCCCGAGACGGCCGCGGTGAGCCGTGCGGCGCCCTGCCGCAGGGCGTCCCGCACCTGGTCCGCGTCGTGCCGGCAGTGGTGGCGGCGCCACGTGGTGCTGATCGCGGCGACGGGCCGTTCGTTGTGGTCGAACGCCGCGACCCCCATGGAGCAGAACCCCTGGGTGACCAGTTCGACCTCCTGAGACCAGCCCCGCTCCCGCTCCCGGGCCAGCTCGCCGGCAAGCCCCGGCAGGGTCCGCGGCCCCTTGCCCGTGCGGGTGGTCAGATCGCCGGGCCGGGGAAAGAGCGCCCGGAGCTGCGCCTCAAAGGTGTGGGCGAGCATGGCGCGCCCGTTGGCCGTGAGGTGAGCGGGCAGGCGGACGCCGATGTCGGTGACGAGGGCGATGTCGATGTCACCGGCCCGGCCCGCGGGCGGCCGTTCCTTGAGCAGGTAGACCGTCTCCGCGCCGTGCAGGATCCCCAGGTGCACCGTCTGGCCGAGGCGGCTCGCGAGGGTGCGCAGGACGGGCCGGGCGAGGCGCTCCAGGGGCTCGTGCCGCACATAGGCGGAGCCCACCTCGAAGGAGGCGACGCCCAGGCCGTACGCCTGCTCCGTCGGCACGTAGGTGACGAAGCCGCGGTCGGCCAGAACGGTGAGGATGTGGTACGCCGACGACCGCGGAATGCCCAGGTCACGGGCGAGCGTCGCGGCCTGCACCAGGCCGGGGCGCCCGGCGAGATACACCAGCATGTCGAGCGCCCGGCCAACGGCCGGTGACGCACTCGACGACGACGGCGTACCCGGCGTCGACTCGCGTTCACTCATTGGACCACCTCTTGACGCACCTGTATATGCAGGAATATACAGGCTGCCGTCCGTGATCGGGAGCTCGGACGACGGACCGGCGCGTTCGGGCCGGACATCGCCCCGTCATTTCTTCCGGCGCACACCCCAAGAGGGAGACAATCGTTTGCCTACCGACACCGCCGGCCTGAGCAGAGGGCTCGGCTCCCGGCATATCCGCTTCATCGCCCTCGGCTCCGCGATCGGCACCGGGCTCTTCTACGGCTCCTCCGAATCCATCCAGGCCGCCGGGCCCGCGGTCCTCCTGGCCTATCTGATCGGCGGCGCGGTCGTCTTCCTCGTGTTGCGGTCCCTCGGTGAGATGGCAGTGGCCTCCCCGAGCGCAGGCTCTTTCGGCGAGTACGCGACCAGGCACCTCGGACCCCTCGCCGGATTCACCACGGGCTGGACTTACGCCTTCGAGATGGTCATCGTCTGCGTGGCCGACGTCACCGCAGTCGGCGTCTACATGGGTTTCTGGTTCCCCGACGTGCCACGGTGGATCTGGGTGCTGGCCGCCGTCCTCCTCGTCGGCGCGCTCAACCTCGTCAGCGTCAAGGTCTTCGGCGAGCTGGAGTTCTGGCTCTCCCTGGTGAAGATCGTCGCGATCGTCGCGATGATCCTCGTCGGCATCGCCGTGATCGCCTTCGGCCTCGGCAGCGGCGACGGCCAAGTCGGCCTGTCGAACCTGTGGAACAACGGCGGCTTCTTCGCGGGCGGCGCCGACGGCTTCGTCATCTCCTTCGCCGTGGTCATGTTCGCCTTCGGCGGCACGGAGATCATCGGTGTCACGGCAGGTGAGGCGCAGTCCCCGGAAAAGACCATCCCGAGCGCGGTCAACTCCATCCCGCTGCGGATCATCCTCTTCTACGTCCTGACACTCGCCGTGATCATGTCGATCACCCCCTGGGAGGGTATCGACGACTCGGGCAGCCCCTTCGTCGAGATCTTCGCCGGCGTCGGGCTCAAGTCCGCGGCCGCCGTGCTGAACCTCGTTGTCCTCACCGCCGCCCTGTCGGCGATCAACAGCGACATCTTCGCCGCGGGCCGCACGATGTTCGGCCTGGCGCAGCGGCGTCAGGGCCCCGCGGTCATGCTGCGACTCACCCGCAACGGCGTGCCGTGGGTCACCACCCTCGTCATGATCGGCGCCCTGCTGTTCGGCGTGCTGATGAACGTTCTCATGCCCGACAAGATCTTCCTACTCATCGCCTCGATCGCGACCTTCGCCACTGTCTGGGTGTGGCTGATGATCCTGCTCACCCACGTGAGGGCGCGCAGGGCGATGTCCGCCGAGGAGACGGCGTCGCTGAAGTTCCCCGCCCCCCTCTGGCCCTACGGTCAGATCGTCGCCATCGTCTTCATGGCCGCGGTCATGGTGCTGCTCGGCTTCCACGAGGGCACGCGCATCGCCCTGGTCGTCGGCGCTGTGTGGCTGGCACTCCTCGCGGGCGTCTACACCCTCTGCGTCCGGCCGCGGCGTTCCGGCCCCCAGCCCATGACTGCCACGGAGCACAGGGCGGACAAAGTGCCGGATGGAGTCCTGACGAATCCGGAAGGGCCGGCCGTGCCGCGCTGACGGCCACCGGCGACAACCGTGCCGCTGCCCCGGCTCTCGGACACGGGCAGCGTGTACACCGGGCTGCTCCCGGGCTTCGTGATCGCCTCCCTCGGCCTGGGCGCGGTCTTCGTCACCGCGACCACCACCC
>NZ_JBHXNW010000127.1:0-14963 GCF_042717365.1 Streptomyces sp. NPDC058534 | reverse complement strand
CGATTCGCACGAACATTCAACTCCCCATACGACACACCCACCCCACCCTGCTCCACCGCCACCGCACCCGGATCCCGCACCACCTGCCGCTCGAACAAGCCCGATACAGTCGTGGGCTCCGCGGTGGTGTTCCACCCGCCGAGGATCTGTCGCCGTTCCGCGTCGGTGAGGATGTCGATCTGCCGTACCCGTGCCTGAGGCTTGGCGACCACCCCGGTCATGACACGTGCGAACCGCTGACCGATGGTGTCTGCGGTCGTCCGGTCGAACATGTCGGCCGCTACCGTCAACGAACAGCTCAGGCCGGCCGGGCGGGCGTCGTCGTCGAACGTTTCGGTCACGGTGACGCTGAGATCGAACTTGGCCGGCTTGCCCTCGGGCAGCTGAGCCTCCGTCTGGATGCCGGGCAGTTCGAGTGCTGCCTCGGCTGCCTTCTCGACGGTGAGCATGACCTGGAAGAGGGGGTGCCGTGCCCGTACCCGGGTTGGGGCGAGCACTTCGACCAGCCGCTCGAAGGGCACGTCCTGATGGTCGAGAGCGGCCAGGCCGTGTCCCCGTACCCGGGCCAGTACTTCGGTGAAGCTCGGGTTGCCCGTCAGGTCGGTGCGCAGGACCAAGGTGTTGACGAAGAACCCGACCAGCCCGTCCAGTGCCTGGTCGGTTCGTCCGGCCACCGCGGTGCCGATCGGGATGTCCTCCCCCGCGCCCAGCCGGGACAGCAGCACCGCCAACGCCGCCTGCACCACCATGAACGACGTGACACCCTGCTCCCGTGCCAGCGTCACCAGTTCCTCTTGAACGGCAGCGGGGAGGTCGAACGTGATCGCGTGACCCCGGTGGGAGGGCACCGCTGGACGTGGGCGGTCCGTCGGCAGCCGCAACTCCTCCGGAGCGCCCTCCAGTGCCTCACGCCAGTAGGCGACCTGCGCTGCCTGCAAGCTCTCCGGATCGCCCTTGTCACCGAGCAGCTCGCGCTGCCACAAGGTGTAGTCCGCGTACTGCACCGGCAGCGGCAACCACTCCGGCTCGCGGTCCTGGCGCCGCGCCGCGTAGGCGGCTGACAGGTCCCGGGCCAGCAGGTCCGTCGACCAGCCGTCCCCTGCGACATGGTGGATCACCACCACCAGCCGGTGGACATCCGTCCCGCTGCGGATCAGCAGCGCACGCAAGGGGATCTCGGCCGCGAGGTCGAACCCATGGCCGATCTCCGCTGCCACCAGGGCGGCGGTCTCTCCTTCGCTCGCGACCTCGGCGGTCCGCAGGATGCGTCCCACCCTGTCCAGGTCCAGCACCCGCTGGTACGGCTCGTCATCGTGAGCGGGGAACACCGTACGCAGCACCTCGTGGCGAGCGATGACATCGCCCAGTGCCGTCTCCAGTGCCTCGGTGTCGAGTTGCCCACTCAGACGCAGTATCACCGGCATGTTGTAAGTCGCGCTCGGCCCCTCCATCTGCGCCAGGAACCACAACCGCCGCTGCGCGAACGACAACGGCACCCGCTCAGGCCGCTCCCAGCGCACCAACCCCACCCGCGCCACACCCGCACCCGCAATCCGCACCGCCAACCCCGCCGGAGTCGACGCCTCGAACAACTCCCGCACACCCAACTCCACCCCCAACACCACCCGCACCCGCGACACCAACCGCATCGCCAACAACGAATGCCCACCCAAATCGAAGAACCCCTCCTCCACACCAACCCCCTCCACACCCAAAACCTCCGCGAACACCCCACACACAAGCTCTTCCAACACCGACGCCGGACCCCGCCCACCACCAGCGACACCAGCCACCCCACCGACCCCATACCCCGGAACCGGCAACGCCCCCCGATCCACCTTCCCGTTCACCGACAACGGCAGCCCACCCGACAACACCACCACCGCAGACGGCACCATGTACTCCGGCAACCTCCGGGCCACCAACCCCCGCAACTCCGAACCCAGCCCCTCCGACTCCTCCGCCACCACGTACGCAACCAGACGCCTGTCCCCAGGAACGTCCTCACGGACCACAACCGCCGCCTGGACCACTGCCGGGTGGGCGATCAGCGCGGCCTCCACCTCACCCGGCTCGATCCGGAAACCACGGATCTTCACCTGGTCATCGGCCCGTCCCATGTGCATCAGCCGCCCATCAGCAGTCCACCGGCCCAGATCACCGGTCCGATACATGCGCTCACCCGGCGCGCCATACGGACACGCCACGAAGCGCTCGGCGGTCAGGTCCTCGCGGCCCGCGTACCCCCGGGCCAGTTGGCCACCGGCGACGTACAGCTCGCCCGTGACGCCTGGCGGGAGCAGCTTCAGATGCCGGTCCAGGGCGAAGACGCGCAGTCCCGGGATCGCCCGCCCGACGGCACTTCCCCGCGACGCCCCAGCACCAGCGGGTGGCTTCACGACCTCGAGCGTGACGTGCACCGTCGTCTCGGTGATTCCGTACATGTTCACCAGCGTCGGTTCGTCGGGCCGATGACGCGCCCACCAGCCGTCCAGCCGCTCCGCGTCCAGCGCCTCGCCGCCGAAGACGACCCACCGCAGCGAAGACCAGTCATCGGCCGTGGGACCGGAGTCCTCGGCGCGCATCAACTCGTGGAAGGCCGACGGAGTCTGGCACAGGACCGTCACCCGCTCCTCGGTCAGCAGCCGCAGGAAGGCGTCGGGGGACCGCGATACGTGGTACGGCACCACGACGAGCCGGCCCCCGTGCAGCAACGCCCCCCACATCTCCCAGACCGAGAAGTCGAACGCGAAGGAGTGGAACCACGACCACACATCGCCGGCGCCGAAGCCGAATGGCCGACGCAGCGCACCGAACAACGCCATTACGTTGTGATGCGTCACCAGCACACCCTTCGGTGCGCCCGTCGACCCGGACGTGTAGATCACGTACGCCGGGTGCCCTCCGGTCGTCCCCGTTCCCGGCCGGTCAGCCGCGCGCAGATCCGCGGACGACGCCACCGTGAGGTCGGCCGTCACATCGAGGCCGTCCAGCACCAGCACCGGGACCGCGAGTCCAGCGGGCAGCACATCCACGAGCGTACCGGTGGTCAGCACGCACACCGGCTTCGCGTCCTCCAGCACGTACGCGATCCGGTCCTGGGGGTAGGCGGGATCGACCGGCAGGTAGGCTCCACCGGCCTTGAGTACGGCCAGCAACGCGACGACCAGTTCCGCGGACCGGTCCATCAGTACCGCCACCACGGACTCCGGCCTGACCCCACGCCGCGTCAGGACCCGTGCCAGTCTGTTCGCCTGTTCGTTCAGTTCCCCATAGGTCGTCCGCTGGTCACCAGAGACCAATGCCACCGCGTCCGGCGTCCGTGCCGCCTGCTCCTCGAAGAGTCCGGGCAACGTCACAGTCGCAGACACCGGCACACCACCATCCGGCTCCGGCTCCGCCAAGAGCAGGCTGCGCTCGTTCTCGGACAGGACATCGATCTCATGGAGCCGTACGTCCGGGTCGGCGGCCACTGTCGTCAGCACGCGGCTCAGCCGGTGCCCGAGTGCCGTGACGCTCTCCGCGTCGAACAGGTCCGCCGCTCCGACGACCGAGCCCCGCAGACCCATCGGTCGACCGTCCTCGAAGACCTCCGCCAGCGTCACGTCGAGATCGAACTTGGACGGCAGTGGTCCGCCGGCGTACGCCTCGGCCCGAACGCCGGGCAGGTCGAGGATCGCGGGGTCGTTGTTCTGGAAGGTGAGCATGACCTGGAACAGCGGGTGGCGTGCCATGGAGCGCGGTGGCGCCATGAGTTCGACCAGCCGCTCGAACGGCAGCTCCTGGTTCTCCAGCGCTTGCAGATCGCGTTCTCGTACCCGGTCAAGGACCTCGGCGAAGGTGGGGTCGCCGTGCAGATCCGTGCGCAGCACCAGGGTGTTGACGAAGAACCCGACCAGGCCGTCGAGGGCCTGGTCGGTGCGCCCGGCCACCGCGGTGCCGATCGGGATGTCCTCCCCGGCGCCCAGCCGCGACAGCAGTACCGCCAGACCGGCCTGGACGACCATGAAGAGCGTGACACCTTGTCGCCGGGCCAACGAGGCGAGCTCGGCATGTGCCTCCGCCTGGATGTCCAGTCGCACCGTGTGGCCCCGGTATGAGGCCTCCGTCGGCCGCGGCCGGTCCGTCGGCAGGTTCAGCTCCTGCGGCGCCCCGGCCAGCGCCTGCCGCCAGTGGCCGACCTGGGCGGCAAGGAGGCTGTCCGGATCGTCCTCCTCCCCCAGCAGGTGACGCTGCCAGAGGGTGTAGTCCGCGTACTGCACGGGCAGCGGGTCCCACTCCGGTTGCCGCCCCTCGCACCGTGCCGCGTACGCGCGCGAGATGTCTCGCGCGAGCGGCCCCATGGACCAGCCGTCTCCCGCGATGTGGTGGAACACCACGACCAGCACCGACGTGGACGAACCGGTGTTGACCAGCAGAGCCCGTACCGGGATCTCCGCCGCGAGGTCGAACCCGTGGCCGATCTCGGCCGCCACCAGTTCCGCGGCCCGCTCTTCGTCGGCGGCCTGGGCGACCCGCAGGACGTTCCCGACGTCGGCGAGGTCCAGCACCCGCTGGTACGGCTCGTCATCGTGAGCGGGGAACACCGTACGCAGCACCTCGTGCCGCGCCAGCACATCCCCCAGTGCCGACCGCAGCGCACCCACGTCGACCTGCCCGGACAACCGCAGTGCCGTCGGCATGTTGTAGGTCGCGCTGGGCCCCTCCATCTGCGCCAGGAACCACAACCGCCGCTGAGCGAACGACAACGGCACCCGCTCCGGCCGCTCCCACCGCACCAACCCCACCCGCGCCACACCCGCACCCGCAATCCGCACCGCCAACCCCGCCGGAGTCGACGCCTCAAACAACTCCCGCACACCCAACTCCACCCCCAACACCACCCGCACCCGCGACACCAACCGCATCGCCAACAACGAATGCCCACCCAAATCGAAGAAGTCCTGCTCAACCCCCACCCGATCCAGACCCAGCACCTCCGCGAACACCTGACACACAAGCTCTTCAGCCACCGTGGCAGGACCCCGCCCACCCCCAGACGAATACTCCGGCGTCGGCAGCGCCGAACGGTCCAGCTTCCCGTTCACCGACAACGGCAACCCGTCCACCACCACCACCGCCGACGGCACCATGTACTCCGGCAACCTCCGGGCCACCAAAGCCCGCAACTCCGAACCCAGCCCCTCCGACTCCTCCGCCACCACGTACGCAACCAGACGCTTGTCCCCAGGAACGTCCTCACGGACCACGACCGCCGCCTGGACCACTGCCGGACTGGCGATCAGCGCGGCCTCGACCTCACCCGGCTCGATCCGGAAACCACGGATCTTCACCTGGTCGTCCGCCCGCCCCATGAACACCAGCACCCCGTCCGCGCGCCACCGCACCAGGTCGCCGGTCCGGTACATCCGCTCGCCCGCACCGCCATACGGGCAGGCCACGAACCGCTCCCCGGTCAGCCCCGGACGGTGGTGGTATCCGCGGGCCAGCGGCACGCCCGCGACGTACAGTTCACCGGCGACCCCGGGAGGGACCGGCCGCAGGTACCGGTCCAGCACGTACAGGCGGGTGTTGGCGACAGGACCGCCGATCGGCGGGACCGTCTCCTCCTCCCGGGAGCAGCGGTGCCAGGTCACCGCGACGCAGGTTTCGGCCGGTCCGTAGCCCTGGACGAGGTCGATGTGCGGGAACAGCGAGAAGGCCCGGTCTCGCAGGGCTCCGGGCACCGCCTCACCGCCGCTGGCCAGCTGCCGCAGGGTGGACAGGCCGGACACGGCCGGCTCGTCCAGGACTCCGGCCAGGGCCGAGGCGATCAGGTGGAGCACCGTCACGTCGTGCCGCCGTACCAGTTCCACCAGGTGAGCGGGGTCGGCCGTACTGCCGGTGGGTGCGATGACCAAGCTCGCGCCGATCACCAGGGGACAGAACGTCTGCCACACCGAGGGATCGAAGCCCATGGGTGCGGTGAGCATCAGCCGGTCCGTCCGGTCCCATCCGAACTCCGCGACGCGGTCGAGCACGTGATTGACCACTGCCTCGTGGGTGACCGTGACTCCCTTCGGGGTCCCGGTGGAACCGGAGGTGTACATCACGTACATCGGGTGGGCGGGGAGGAGCAGCGGGCGCTGACCGCCGCCCGCACCGGCTTCGGTGTCGTCGGCCAGGTCAGGGCCGTCCCCGATGCCGTGTCCGTCGACCGTGAGCATCGGCACGCCCCGTCCGGCCGTCCCCTCCTCCCGCCACGAATCGCGGGTGATCACGCACACCGGACGCGCGTCGGCGAGCATGAAGGCGACGCGCTGCTCCGGGTACGCCAGGTCTACGGGCAGATAAGCGCCGCCGGCCTTCAGCACCGCCAGCAGGGCCACGACCAGGTCGATCGAGCGGTCCATCGCGACCGCCACCACCGACTCCGGGCCGACACCCCGGTCCACCAGCACCCGGGCCAGGCGCGACGCCCGATCGTCGAGACGGGTGTAGCTGATCTCCTCGTCCCCGCAGATCACCGCCGGCGCGTCGGGAGTCCGCGCCACCTGCCGCTCGAACAGGCCCACCACCGTCACGTCGGGCAGGGTCTTCGTGGTGTCGTTCCACCGTTCCAGCACCCGCGAACGATCCCGGGGTGCCAACACCTCCACCGCGGGCAGCGGCGTCGACGGCGCCTCCTCCAGCCCGGTGAGCAAGCTTTCGAGGGCGGTGTGCAACGACGCGCACACCAGCTCCGGATCGCCCGGTGCCGCCGTCCCGGCCGTCAGCACGAACCCGGCCCCGGAGTCATCGACCGAGACCACCAAAGGGTAGTTCGTCCGGTCCTCGGTCGACAGAACCGTCATCCCGGCCATCCCGCCGGCGTACGTGTCATCCCCGTGCACACGATTTCCGTGACGGTAGTTGAACAACGTGGTGAACAACGGCACCGAGGCCGGTACACCGCTGGCCACCTGCGCCAGGGCGAGCGGCGCGTGCTCGTGCACCAGCAGGCCGGCCAGCTGCTCCTGCATGGCCCGCACCGCGCCGAGAGCGTCCAGCTCCGCTACGTCCATCCGCACGGGCAAGGTGTTCATGAACGGGCCGGGAATACGCTCGGCACCTGTACCCGCGTTCATGCGGCCCAGCAGTACGGTCCCGAACACCACGTCCGTTCGGCCTGCGAGGCTCGCGAGCACCCGCGCCCACGCCACGTGGAACAACGTCGCCGGGCTCACCCCCAGCGCACGCGCCCCCTCGCGCACGCGCCGCGCCAGGAGGTCATCCACCGCCGTCCGCACCCGCTGCACATCGGAACCGTCACCATGGGCATCGGCCAGACCGAACGGCAGCGTCGGCTCAGTCACCCCACCCAACAGCTCCGCGAAGTACTCCTCATGCTCCGCACGAGACACCCCCAACCGCGCCTGGGCAACGAAGTCCCGGAAGGGCAGCGGCACCGGCAGCTCGTCCCCGCGCCCGTCCAGCAGCGCGGCGACCTCGCTCAGTACCACCTCCAAAGCCGTGTGATCGCGCAGCAGATGGTGTACCTGCACCAATGCCAGCCAGCGATCCGTCACCGGGTCGGCCGCCACATGCACCCGCAGCAACGGTGCCCGTCGTACGTCCATCCACCGCCCAGCGACGTCCAGCAGCTCAGCCGCCGCGTCGCCGTTCCCTGGCAGGACAACCTCTCTGACCGGGACGACGGCGCGCCGCCAGACCACCTGCACCGGCTCGGGCAGCCCTTCCCACACCACCCCGGTGCGATAGATGTCGTGCCGGTCCACCACCTGCTGCAACGCCGCCAGGAACCCGTCCAGCATCACACGACTGTCGAAGCCCAGGGCGAGAGAGAGGAGATAGGGGTCCGCGTCCCCTGAGACGGTGAGCAGGTGGTGGAAGAAGATGCCCTCCTGCAACGGCGCCAGCGGATACACGTCCGCCACGTTCGCCGCACCGCCCTCGACCGACGCGCAGACCGAGTCGATCTGGGCGGCTGTCAGTTCGACCAGCGGCAGCATCTCGGGCGTGATCACCTCCACGCCTTCCTCGGGAATCCCGTTCGGCGGAACCTCCACCGCACCTCCGCCGCCAGTACCCGCGGCCGCGGCCAGCCCGGCCGGCGTCGGTGCCATCAGCAGCGCCCGCACGGACACCCCGAACCCGCGCTCGCGTAGGCGGGACGCCAAGGTCACCGCCAGCAGAGAGTGCCCACCCAGCTCGAAGAAGTTGTCCTCCACCCCCACCCGCTCCACACCCAGGACATCCGCGAACACCTGACACACCAGCTCTTCGCCGACCGTCGCAGGGCCCCGCCCACCAGAGGACGAGTGCTCGGGTGCCGGCAGTCCGGCTCGGTCCACCTTGCCGTTCGCCGTCAGCGGCATCCCGTCCAGCACTACGACCGCGGACGGCACCATGTACTCCGGCAACCGCTCGGCCACGAAGCTGCGCAGGTCACCACTCCCGACGGCCTGATTGTCAACGACGACGTAGGCCACCAGACGCCTGTCCCCCGGCACATCCTCGCGGACCAACACCACCGCCCGGTCCACCGCAGGATGCGCCGCCAGAACTCCTTCGACCTCACCCGGCTCGATCCGGTAGCCACGCAGCTTCACCTGATCGTCCGCACGGCCGACGAACACCAGCTGCCCGTCCGCGGTCCACCGGACCAGGTCCCCCGTCCGGTACATCCGCTCACCCGGCCCGCCATACGGGCACGCCACAAACCGTTCCGCGGTCAGGCCCGGGCGCTGGTGATATCCGCGTGCCAACTGGCTGCCCGCCACATACAACTCACCCACCACACCCGGCGCCACCGGCTCCAGGAACCGATCCAGGACGAACGTCCTCGTCGTCGCAAACGACCGACCAATCGGAACCGAACCCACACCCCCGTCGCCCTCACCCGCTCCAATCACGTAGTGCGCCGAACCGACCGTCCCCTCCGTCGGCCCGTAGTGATTCACCACCACCACATCCGGATGCACCTCACGCCACCGCTGCACCGCACCCCAGCCCAACGCCTCGCCGCCCACCATCAACTGGCCCGTCGGCACACACTCCCCCGCAAGCGCCTCCAGCAACGGCAGATGGCTCGGCGTCACCTTCAAGAACCCCAGACGACGCCCACCCAACACCGCCGGCAAACCCTCATCCAACCCCGACACGAACACACACCCACCCGACACCAACGCCGCATACAACCCCGTCACACCCAGATCAAACGACACCGACCCATGCAGCAGACTGCTCTCCCGCACCCCCGGATACGCCCCCACACACCAAGCCACATAACTCGCCAACGCCCCATGCGACACCACCACACCCTTCGGCCGACCCGTCGACCCCGACGTATAAATCACATACGCCGCATTCCCCGGCCCCACCACGGCCTCCGCCGACAACCCCACCGACCCCCCGGCAGCAGCCTCATCCACCAGCACCGCCAGACCCTCCGGCAACCCACCCGCCAACCGGGCACTGGTCACCACACACACCGGACCCGCGTCCTCCAACAACCACGCCACCCGCTCCGCCGGAGACTCCGGATCAACCGGCAGATACGCACCACCGGCCTTCCACACCGCCAACAACGCCACCACCACATCAACCGACCGCTCCAACAACACCCCCACCACCGACTCCAACCCCACCCCACGCCCCCTCAACACACCCGCCAACCGAGACGCCCGCTCACCCAACTCCCCATACGACAGCGTCTCCTCCTCACCTACCACCGCCGGCGCATCCGGAGTCCGTGCGACCTGCTCCCCGAACAACCCCGGCACCACACCCGACACCTCCACAACCCCCGCCTCATTCCACCCAACCAACACCCGCCCCCGCTCACCCTCCGACAACACCTCAAGCCCATGCAGCCCCGTGCCCGGCGCGTTCTCCAAAGCCTCAACCAGACTCCCGACCGCCGTGTGCATCAACCCGCACACCAACTCGGGATCACCAGGCTGAAGTGCATCGGCTGTCAGCCGGAACCCAGTCCCCGTGTCATCCACTGCCAAGGCCAGCGGATAGTTGGTGACACCTCTCCCGTAAACCATCGTCACGCCGTCGATGCCGTTCAGATCACCGTCTCCGGGATACTCACCCGACAGCTGGCTGTGGCGATAGTTCAGCAGGGAGGTGAACAGCGGAGCCGAGGCCGGGACGCCGCTGGCCTTCTGCGCCAGGGCCAGCGGGGCATGCTCGTGCACCAGCAGGCCTGCCAGCTGGGCCTGCATCGCCCGCACCGCACCGATGACATCCTTATCAACGTGCACCCGCACCGGCAGAGTGTTCATGAACGGCCCCGGGATCCGGTCCGCGCCCAGCCCGGCATTCATCCGGCCCAGCAGCACAGTCCCGAACACGACGTCAGTCCGGCCGGCCAGACTCGCCAGCACTCGCGCCCACGCCACATGGAACAACGTTGCCGGCGAAACACCCAGCCCATGGGCCCGCTCCCGCACCCGGTACGCCAACAGGTCATCCACTGCCAGCCGCGCCCGCTGCACACCGGAACCATCACCACGAGCATCCGCCAATCCAAACGGCAGCGTCGGCTCAGTCACATCACCCAACAGCGCCGCGAAGAACTCCTCATGCTCCGCACCAGACACACCCAACCGAGCCTGAGCCACGAAGTCACGGAACGGCAGCGGCTCCGGGAGACGGTCAGCGTCCTCAGCCATGAACGCCGCCACCTCGCCCAGCACCACTTCCAACGCGGCGTGGTCCTGCAACAAGTGATGCGCCTGCACCAACGCCACCCACCGACCCGGCCTCCCCGGCTCGGCCGCGACGTGCACCCGCACCAGCGGCGCCCGCCGCAGGTCCATCCACTCTCCCGCCACGGACAGCAGCGCCGCCGCCGAGTCCCCACCACCCTCCTGCAACGTCACCTCGGTCACCGGAATGACCGCACGGCGGGCGACCACTTGCACCGGTTCAGGCAGCCCCTCCCACACCAGCCCGGTGCGGTAGATGTCATGCCGGTCCACCACCCGCTGCAACGCCGCCAGGAACCCGTCCAGCCGCTCGCGACCGTCAAAGCCCAGCACCATCGGCACCAGATACACATCCGCCTCACCATGGCCGGCCAGCAGGTGATGGAAGAAGATGCCCTCCTGCAACGGCGCCAACGGATACACATCCGCCACGTTCGCCGCGCCGCCCTCCACCGACTCACACACCAAGTCGATCTGCGCGGCTGTCAGCTCGACCAGGAGCAGCATCTCCGGCGTAATCACCTCCACGCCCTGCTCAGGGATGCCGTTCGCAGGCACCTCCACCACGCCCTCGCCACCAGCACCGGCCGCAGCCAGGCCTGCCGGGGTCGGCGCCACCAGCAACGCCCGCACCGACACCCCGAACCCACGCTCACGCAACCGCTGCACCAACGACACCGCCAGCAACGAATGCCCACCCAGCTCGAAGAAGTTGTCCTCCACCCCTACGCGTTCGACGCCCAGGACATCCGCGAACACCTGACACACCAGCACTTCAGCCACCGTGGCGGGGCCTCGCCCACCGGCAGACGAATACTCGGGGGCGGGGAGCGATTGCCGGTCCAGCTTCCCGTTCACCGACAAGGGCAGCTCATCGAGCACCACCACGGCAGAAGGCACCATGTACTCCGGCAACCGCTCAGCCACAAAGCTCCGCAGATCACCATCCAACGGGCCGTCGCCCTCGGGCACGACGTAGGCGACCAGGCGCTTGTCACCCGGCACATCCTCACGAGCGACCAGCACCACCTGGCCCACCCCGGAATGTGCCGACAGGACCGCCTCGACCTCGGGCGGCTCGACCCGGAAGCCACGGACCTTCACCTGATCATCCGCCCGGCCGACAAACATCAGCTGCCCGTCCACCGTCCACCGCGCCAGGTCACCGGTCCGGTACATCCGCTCACCCGCACCGCCGAACGGGCACGCCACGAAGCGTTCCCCCGTCAGCCCCGGACGCTGGTGATAACCACGGGCCAGCTGCACGCCAGCGACATACAACTCCCCCGCCACCCCAGGCGGCACCGGCTCCAGGAACCGGTCCAGCACATACACCCGAGCGTTCGGCACTGGCCCACCCACCGGAGGCACACCCACCCCGTACTCAGCCACCTGCCCGGCGGTGACCATCACCGTCGCCTCCGTCGGCCCATACGTGTTCACCAACACACGGCCACCCGCCCACACCCGCGCCACCTCGGCCGACAGCAGTTCACCGCCCACCAGCACCCGCTCCAGCCCGGGCATCCCCGCCGGGTCCACCACACCCAGCAGTGACGGCACCACACTCGCCACCCCCACCCCCTCCCGCACCACCACATCCGCCAACAACCCCACATCCGCCCGCTCCGCCCCCGTCGCCACGACCAGGCGGCCACCCGACGCCAACGTCACCGCAACATCCAGCACCGAACCGTCAAACCCGAACGACGCAAACTGCAAGACACCCACGCCAGGACCCGCACCCAGCACCGGACCCAAAGCCGCCACCAAACCCACCACCGCCCCCTGAGACACCACCACACCCTTCGGCACCCCCGACGACCCCGACGTAAACATCACATACGCCGCCACACCCGGCCCACCCACCACAGGACCCACCACCGCAGACTCCGCCGACTCATCCAGACACACCACCGGCACACCCAGACCATCCGGCAACCCACCGACCAGAGCCCCGACAGTCACCACACACACCGGCCCCGCCTCCGCCAGCACCACACCAACCCGCTCCACCGGATACGACGAATCAACAAACACATACGCACCCCCCGCCTTCCACACCCCCAACAACGCCACCACCACATCCACCGACCGCTCCAACACCACCACCACCACACACTCCGGCCCCACACCCCGACCTGCCAACACCCCCGCCAACCAATCAGAACGCTCATCCAACTGGCCGTAAGTCAGCCTCTCCTCCCCACACACCACCGCCACCGCACCCGGATCCCGCGCCACCCACTCCGCAAACAACTCCACCCACGTCACATCCGGCACCGGCACAACACCGTCGTTCCAGCCGTCCACCACCTGCTCCCGAACCCACGTCGGCAGCACATCCACACCACCCAACGCCGCCCCCGGAGCTCCCTCCAACGCCCCCACCAATTCCCCCACCGCCATCTGCACCAACTCACACACCAACCCGGCATCCCCCGGAGCCACCGCATCAACCGCCACCGCGAACCCAGCCCCCAGATCATCCACCGCAACCGCCAGCGGATAATTCGTCCGCTCCCGCGCGAACAACAGCTCAACACCCGCAGCACCACCACGCACCGACCGGCCCTCATGCCGATAGTTGAACAACGACGTGAACAACGGAACCGAGGCCGGGACACTACTCACCCGCTGCGCCAGAGCGAGCGGAGCATGCTCATGCACCAGCAGGCCGGCCAACTGCCCCTGCACCGCCCGCACCGCACCCACCACATCCAGAGCCGCCACGTCCACCCGCACCGGCAACGTGTTGATGAACGGGCCAGGAATCCGCTCCGCCCCCACCCCCGCATTCATCCGACCCAGCAACACCGTCCCGAACACCACATCCGACCGCCCCGCCAGACTCGCCAACACCCGCGCATACGCGACGTGGAACAGAGTCGCCGGACTCACCCCCAGCCCACGCGCACTCTCCCGGACACGCCCCGCCAGCCCGTCATCCACGACCAGCCGCGCCGACCGCACACCCGTGCCGTCGCCGCGCGTATCGGCCAGGCCGAACGGCAGCGTCGGCTCCGTCACGTCCCTCAGCAGCTCAGCGAAGAACTCCTCATGCTCCGCACGAGAAACCCCCAACCGCGCCTGCGCCACAAAGTCCCGGAACGGCAGCGGCACCGGCAACTCGTCCCCGCGCCCCTCCATCAACGCCGCGACCTCACCCAGCACCACCTCCAGCGCCGTATGGTCCTGCACCAGGTGATGCACCTGCACCAACCCCAGCCACCGACCCGTCCTCCCGGGCTCAGCCGCCGCGTACACCCGCAGCAACGGCGCTCGCCGCACATCCATCCACCGCTCGGCGATCGCCAACAGCTCCGCCGCCGCGTCACCGCCTTCCGACAACGTCACCTCGGTGACCGGAAGCTCTGCACGGCGCAAGACCACCTGCACCGGCTCCGGCAACCCCTCCCACACCACCCCGGTCCGGCAGATGTCATTCCGGTCCACCACCCGCTGCAACGCCGCCAGGAACGCGTCCAACCGCTCGCGACGGTCGAAGGCCAGCGCCATTTGCATCAGATACGCGTCCGCCTCACCCGGCCCGGCGAGGAGGTGATGGAAGAAGATGCCCTCCTGCAACGGCGCCAGCGGATACACGTCCGCCACGTTCGCCGCCCCACCCTCCACCGACTCACACACCAAGTCGATCTGCGCACGCGTCAGTTCCACCAGCGGCAGCATCTCCGGCGTAATCACCCGCACACCCTCCTGGGGAATCCCGTTCGGAGGCACCTCCACCACACCCCCACCCCTACTCGACGCCGCCAGTGCGGCCGGCGTCGGCGCCTCGAACAACACCCGCACCGACACCCCGAGACCCCGGTCACCCAGCCGCTGCACCAGCGATCCCGCCAACAGCGAGTGTCCGCCCAGCTCGAAGAAGTTGTCGTCCACCCCCACCTGATCCACACCTAGCACTTCCGCGAAGACCTGGCACACAAGCTCCTCGGCCACCGACGCGGGACCCCGCCCACCGGCCGACGAGTGCTCCGGCGCCGGCAGCGCCGCCCGGTCCAGCTTCCCGTTCACGGTCAACGGCAGTTCGTCCAGGACGACCACCGCCGACGGCACCATGTACTCCGGCAACCGTCGGCTCACCTGCGCACGTAACGCCCGCGGCAGCTCTCCGGCTTCGACTTCGCCGATCTCCCTGTCGGGTACGACGTAGGCCACGAGCCGCACATCCCCCGGCACATCCTCACGCGGAACCACCACCACCTGCCCCACCCCCACATGAGACCCCAACACCACCTC
>NZ_JBHXNW010000126.1:0-15188 GCF_042717365.1 Streptomyces sp. NPDC058534 | reverse complement strand
GCCGGGCCTTTCCTGGCGCGTAGCGCCAGGCATTCGGGCCGATTGTAATTCGCGGAGCGAATTCCGGCCCCTCGAATTGCAGCGCAGCGGAAATTCGAATTCGGTCTTCGACCGAATGAGAAAGCGCGGAGCGCTTGACCTCTCTTCCGTTTATCGAATTCCGCATCCGCCAAATTCGAGAAAGTCCAATTTAGCTCGGGCGGTAATTCCGGAGGAATTTCATTTGAATTGGGAGCCTATTCCAATACTCTTTTGATCTTTCTCGTGCCGGAATTCGGGCACGAATCCGAGGGTTTATCCGCCCTCGTTTGGTGACGGAGAGTAATAATTCGGGGTGTCTCAGAGGGCTCTCCGGTACGACGAACGGCAGGTTTCGTAGGAGGGGCCCAAATCTCGGGGGGCACGGGGGGCACGGGGGGCACGGGCCCATATCAGCAGGTCAGAGCGTTGCTCCCGTGCCCCCCGGAAATCCCGTGCCCCCCGAGTTCGGGGGGCACGGGCCCAAAACCCGGGGGGCACGGGCCTCCCAGGGGGCTCAGAGGGGCCCGTGCCCCCCGTCGTGACCCTCGGAGGGGGCAGTCACGATCCGTGGCCATGTTGCGGAAGCGAGGAGAAAAGGAATTCCCCCTCCCTGGATATGCAGAGGGGGAATTCAGAGGGTCAAGCGGTGAGACGTCCGCCGGTGGCACGTCACGACGGCACGGAAAGCACGCTGAACAGCCATGGTCGGGTCTGTGGTCGGCCCGACCATGGACCCGACCACAGACCCGACCATGGGGGCGGGCGCATCACTGCGCAGTGGTCACCGGAGCCTGCGCAACAGGGCCTTGCGCGTTGGCTCGTGCTCACGGGCGAGCCGCAGCACTTCCCGGATCACCTCTGCCTTGTCCAGCGTCCGGCGGCCGGCATCGTCCTGGAGTTCCAGCACGAACCGAGAGACCTCGCGGGCCTCCTCTTCATCGAACCGCACGGTGGTCGGCACGGCGTCGGCGGCGGCGGGCGGTGGGCGCCGGCCCCCGCGGCTGCGTCCGGGCCGGGACCGAGGACGGACTGCCGGCTCCTGCTCCCGGTTACTTGTGGCGTCGGGAGCTCCTGACGCCGTGGCGTCATGATTGGCGCCCTGGTCCTGGTCGCGGTCCTTCTCGGTCTCCCGGTCCCGGAGCTCTTTGAGCCGCTTCCAGTCGTCGGTGAGGCCACCCATGTCCGGCGGGGGCGTCGGCTTCCTGGAGGCGCTCACGCGGCCAGCACCACCTTCGCCAGGTCCCGGAACCAGTCGGACGCCTCGGACCGAGGGGCGTACTCAAGGACCGGCTTCCTCTCGCGCCACGCCTTGCGGATGTCGGTGCGCTTGCGGATCTCCGCAATCACGGGCGGCTCGCCCATGCAGCGGAACGCCTCCAGCATGCTGGAGACGATCTCGCCGTCCCGCAGGTCGTACCGGCTCGGGATCAGGCCCAGGATGTCGACGTCCTCATCCATGGCCTCGCACAGGATGGCCACCTGCCGAAGCAGGAGCCGAAGCGCGCGGATGCTGGAGTCCTCGGCCTCCACCGGGACCAGGAGCCCGGCTCGCTTCCCCTTGCGCCGCCGCGCGGCCATCAGGGCGCACTCCGTGCCGATCCCGAGGGAGGGCGGGGCATCGATGACGCACGCGTCGTAGTCGTCCTCGAACCGCTCCAAGAGCTTGGCCAGACGCATCTCCCGGGCGTTCGCCATGTACAGCCCCTTGTCGAGCAGGAACATGTCCATGTTCGTCGGCAGCACATGCAGCTGCTCGCGGTACGGCACCACGAGATCGTGCGGGTCGCCGTGCCACTCCCCCAGCACCCAGCCCTTCATGGTGTGGCCGTCGGGTGACTCGGGGATGCCGAGCGCTTCGGTGAGGTGCCCCTGCGGGTCCCAGTCCACGAGCAGCGTGCGCCGGCCGTACTCGGCCAGGGCCGCCCCCAGGTTGATGGTGTTGGCTGTTTTGCCGACGCCACCCTTCTGGTTCGTCATCGAGTAGATGTCCATGCGCGGCAGCGTAGGGCCTCAGAGCCCCTGTTGGTGACGCCACGACGTCATGGGCTCGTGTCGGCACAAAGGGCCGGGAGACGCCCCCCACGGGTCCGGCGGGGCTTGCTCTACAACTTGCGGTGCCGACGTCCGCTTCGGCCGGGAGGTCGCACCTCTGGTCGCGGGGCTCTGGTCGCACCTCACGTCGCGCTCTTGGTCGCGCTCCTGGTCGCGGCGGGACCTCGACCACGGACACCCCGACCATGCCGGTGACCTGCGCCGATACAGCGGATCGCGGCGACGTCGCACGCCGACTACTTCCCTACAGCGCCCTTTGGGACAGAGACCCTGCGACAACTGTTGCGCTGGAGGTTGCGCTATGGGGTTGCGGCAAGTGTTGCGACAAGGGTTGCGCTCACTTCCGCGTTCCCGCAGCTCACCAAGCGGATTTCGGTCTGACATCCCCTCTACGCCCGCTTTCCCGCCTCCTGGTCCTGGTGAAGTGAGAGGTGGGGAGGCAAGGAAACGGCGGCGCGGGCGGGCGAGGGGATCGGGCGCCCGGTATCCCGTTCCGCGCGGCGCGGGGCCGCGCGGCCCGCCGGTGTCATCGCCTGTCGCGCCGACGCCAGGGGCGGGGGTTGGCGGGATCAGCCCAGCTCACAACGCGCGACAGACACCCGTGCGACAGCCCATGCGACAGCACGCGCGACAGCAGAACGGGCCCGTGCCGACGTCGGCACGGGCCCGCTGCGGGCGACTAGAAGGAGGGGGTACTCCAGGTCGACCGGTCGAGGTCCACGGCGGACGCGAACCCGCTGCCCTGGTCGAATTCCTCGCAGATCATCATCACGGCGTCCTGCTCCTCGTCGTTGTCCAGGTGGCGCAGGAAGTCCACGACGGCCTCACCGGACAGAGAGCCCTTGACGATGCCCACCCACTTCTTCTTGCTCATCTGCCACGTCCCGGGGATCTGGACGCTGATCCCGGACGGAGCATCCGAGTAGTCCCTCTCCTGCGGGCCCTCCTCCGGACCCTCAGCGGGAGTCGGAGGGGCGGGAGGAGACGGCGGCCCCTCCGGTGGGCCAGGAGGCGCCGCGGGGGGAGTGGGCGGTGCCTCCTGGGGCGCCTCCTCCTTCTTCTTCCGACCGAAGAGGCGGCCCAACAAGCCGCGCTTCTTTTCCCTGCTCTCCCCGCCGGCGGGCGTCGGTGCTGGGGTCGGCTGGGGGGCTGGGGCCGGGGCGGGTGCCTCTTCGCCCTTGCCCTTGCCCTTGCGCCTGAACGGATTCCACCTCATCGGTCACTCCCCCTTGTCGGTCAGGTAGTCGTGCAGCGCGTTCGGAACCTTCGTCCCGCTGTCGATCGCGTCGAGCAGCTCGGGGAGCGGCGCGGTGTGCTCGCCCTTCCACTGGCCGCCCCTGGTGCCCAGGACCATGGAGGCCGGGGAGGCTGCGTCGATGTCGGCCTCGTTGCTGGCGAGGATGACCGCGTCGACTTTGAGGCTCAGCGGGTGGCGGTCCTCGGCCGCGAACTTCTTCAGGTCGCGGTAGGTGTTGGCCAGGGCCAGGTCGAGGATCATCGCGGCCCAGTCGGGGCGCCAGTAGATGTCACCGGCGTACAGGCCGCCGGTCGCCGTGTCCTTCTGCGGTCCGTCGACCCGCGAGAGGTAGCCGCGGAACGACTGGTAGAGCGAGCCCACGACCTGCTTGGCGTACCGGGCGCCGGGACGGCCCTGGCCCTGCGCCGAGATGATCCGCTCACGCGCGACACGCAGGCGCTCGTACATCCCGTACAGGGCGCGCTTCGTCTCGGGCCACACCCACGCCTCGATGACGTCCGGCTCCCAGTCCTTGTATGTCTCGCGCAGCAGGTCCACGGCCGGGGTCCGCAGCCAGAACCCGCCCTCGTCGGCCGGCAGGATGCGGAAGCCGGGCAGGAGCTCCAGGCCGTGGCCGGGGACCTCGGCAACCCGCCAGTACCCGGCGAGTTCGGCGTCGTACGCCGTGCCCTCGGGGTGGTGGACCGGCTCGCCGATGCCCAGCTTCGCCCCGCCGAACGCCGCGAGCCACGCGGCGTTCTTGTCGTACTGGTGCAGCCACAGCGCGGCGCGCTCGCTCGCGCCGATCTGGTCGGCCGGGCGGCTCCACTGCATGTCGAGGATCGGCGGCATCTTGTGGACCGGCGGGACGGCCCGGTTGCGGATCGCCTCGCACACGATGTCGCCGGGAGTCGAGCGGGCGTAGTCCTTCGCCGTGGTGTTCGCCGACAGGTAGTAGGGGATCACCTTCGGCCGGGCGGCGGGCCCGTGCTGGGTGGCCACCAGGTAGACCATGAGCGAGTCGAGCAGGACGGCGGCACTGGCCGCGCCGCCCCACCCGCCGCGCCGCTCTTCGTCCGAGCGGTCGTAGCGGTCCTCGTACAGCGGCAGCACGACGGAGAGCCGGCCGCCGGAGGCCTTGAGCGTCATCCAGCACGACAGACCCTCGCCCTGGACGACCAGATCCGAGGTGGTCGGCATCGCCCACCGGTGCGGCATCGGGCCCTGCGGTCCCTTGTACGCGGCCAGGTCGGCCGTCCGGTCCTCGTAGGTGGGCAGGCCCATCGCGAGGGCCGCACTCTCGTGCACCCACAGCGTCTTGAGCCGGTAGGAGCCCATCAGGGCTGGAACCTGGTCGACGTTGCCGGGCAGCGCCACGGCCACCGGCTCGCAGTTCGGCAGGTGCAGCCAGCCCTGCCCGGAGCCGTCAGCCCCGAGCACGCCGAACCGGGTCGCGGACAGCGTCCGGTCCTTCGCCGCCGCCACCAGGTGGGCGAACGTCTTGTCGCTCACGCGCTCTTCGGGCTGCGGGTACGGGATGGCCGGCGGGGCGGTCGGCATCGGCGGAACCGAGACCTTTGTGACGTCATGAGCCCGTGACGCCGTGGTGTCGCTGTCCTGGCTGGGACCTGCGGTCGCGGCGTCCATGGCGCGCGCCTCCGAGGCCGCCGTGACGGAGTCGTCGGCCGGAACCGGCGCGGTGTCCGGGGTCACCTGCGGGGGCGTCTCGCGGTCCGCGAACGCCTCCTGCGCGGTCTTCGTGTCGAAGATGTACGCCCGGCCGGGCACGGCGTCCCGGAGCTCCCGCGTGGCGTGCTTGGACGCCAGCTTGGCCTTCTCCTGGCAGACCAGGACGCCCCGCTTCTCCAGCTCCTTGAGGCCGGGCACGGGGGTGTCGATCCCGGCCGCCTTGGTGACCTCGGTGAGCGTGGACACGTACACGTACAGCCGGTCCTGGTGGTAGTAGCCGAGCACCCGGCGGGGCTTGAACTCCAGGGCACCCCAGCTCTCGGGGTCCAGGGAGTGCGAGGACACCCACGCCGCGGGCTCCTGCGCGATGGCCCCGGCGAGCTTCTCCCACAGCACCTGTCCAGGGGTGAGGTGGGTCTCGGTGACGTCGCCAAGGATGCGCGGGAGCTCCCCGCGGGCGTCCTCTTCGGCCATCGAGCCGAGCTCAGGCATCCCGAGGACTTCCCCGAGCATGTACGCACCGACGCACCAGGCCCCGAGGATCCGGGCGAGCGTCAGCGGGATGCCGCCGCCCTCCCGGGCCTCCTCGGTCGTCAGCCGCACGACGACTTCGGTGTGCAGCTCGCGCCACACCTTCACGCGCTCGCCGGTGAACATGCCCGCGTCCCGCGCCCACACCAGGGGCCAGCCGTGGAACTGGGAGGCGAGCTCCCAGGCTTCGGCGCTCGCGGCGGCCGAGGGGAAGAACGGCGCCTCAAGCTGGATGAGACGGGAGGCCAGGGACTCCACCTGCCCCTGTCGCAGGAGCGATTCGTTCGAGCTGGTCACGAAGATGGAGTGCCAGGTGCCCGCGCCCTGCTTGCGGCTGCCGCCCTTGCCGAGCCGACCGCGCTTGCCGCCGGCCACGATCCGGCTGAACAGCTTCTCCAGCTCGACCAGAGACAGCGCGGACGACGACGTCTCCTCACGGCACATCGGCAGGTAGCGAGCCTCGATGAGCACCTCCGGCAACGCCAGGCCGGTCGTGTTCATCGTGCCCATGAGTTCGTAGGTGTCCTGGTCGGGGTCGCCCATCAGCGCGCACATGATCTTCTGGCTGGTGGACTTGCCGAGCTGCCCGGAGCCGGTCAGATTCAGGATGTGCGCGGGCACGCCGTGCAGGCTGGACACCAGGGGCCCGCAGAACATGGCGCTCATGCCGAGCGTGGTCCGGCGCGACTGGGTCGCCAGGGTCATGACGCGGCGCCACCCCTCACGGGCGGCCTCCTGGTCGGGCTCGCGGGTGCGGAGGTAACCGAGCTCCTGGGCGTCGACGTCGGGGAGCTCCAGGCCGCCATCGGCGTCCTTCACCGGAAGTGCCGGGACCTCGCCCGCCGCGCGGACCTCCTCCGACATGACCCGGGCGTACGCGTGCCGCTCGTCACCCGTCACCGGCCGGTCCCGCCCGGCCTTGTCGGCCCACGTGCCGTCCAGCACTTCCTCAGCACTGACGATGCGCGGGCCCTCGTCGGTCTGGATCTGGTACGCGATCTTCGTGTGCCGCCGGTCCGACATGCGGTAGGTGATCCGACCCAGGATCACTGGCACCATGCCCACGGCCAGGGCCGGGGCGTCACGCTGCGAGCGGTGAAGGATCATCCGATCGGCGGGGCGGAAGTACCACCCGGCACGGAGACCCGCGATCGGATGAGCACCGACCGGAGCACCCTCGCGGTCGAGGTTCGAGACGCTTGCCTCCCGCTGGCGCGGGGGCGTCTTGGCAGACTCCTGTGTCTGCGGTGTCTGGCGTGCCACGTGTGCCTTCCCGGCCCACCGGCAGAGTGATCATCGGCAAGGAGGGGGGAGAAATCTCCCCACCTCTGCCTTACACTCGCAGGTGGACCACCAATGACGTCCACCGATAGCCCCTAACGGGTCCGGGTGCTGGTAACACTCGGAGCAGATCCCCGTGACGGGGCTCTCGGTTTTTCTGGATCTTGAGTTGTTTGCTGGTGCAGCTTACGCCCGGTGAGACGTCCCCCATGTCGGTTAAGCGACGGGATGACGTACCGCAGGCTGGAGGGCATCAGCATGGTTGAGGATGAGCGAGGACGATCGCTGACCCAGCCATCCGGACTTGCGGTGAGTCGGTGCCTCGGTGCGAATGTGAGTGAACCCCAGGGCCTCGTAGTACCTCTGCAAGCCTGTGGCGGTGCGCCAGCAGTCGATCCGCAGCCATTCGCGGCCCTCAAGTGCGGCCACTCGACAGGCCCAATCGAGCACGAGGTTTCCCAATCCGGAGCCAGCTGCCTCCCGACTGACGATGAGTTTGTAGAGGTAGAAGGCCGTTTCCGGTTCGTCCGAGTCGTTCCAGAAATCTCTGTCGACGGGCCCGCGGCTCACGGTGCCGACAGTGAGGTCGGAAACTTCATCCCGAATAACCCAGGTTCGTCCTTCATCAATGGCTGTGTGCCATTTCGTGATAGCTAGGGCGCCTACCTCACGGTCTGACCACTGGTCAGAACCACGTGCGCGGAGCCAGTCCTCCGCCTCAGTGCGCAACGCCATCAGCGTTGTGACGTCGTCGGAGCTTGCCGGACGAATTGTGTAAGGCAAGGTCAGACCTCCAACTCGTAGACCAGGCGGTGACGGTCTCCTGGTGCAATGGTGACCATCACGCGCACTGGTCCGGACTCCCCGTAACCGATACGGACATGTTCAGCTACGGGTGTCCCGGGCGGGAGTTCTAGAAGCTCAGTTTCGTCTGGGGTGGGCATTCGGATCGTGATTTCGTCGCGGACTCGGTGCTGCGGGTGCCCGATGGCGGCCAGGATGCCGCCGGGCATCGACACGTCCCCTTCATCAAGGAGGGGGGTCCCTTCAGCAATCGCCATGGGAAACGAGCTGGTGGCCAGTTGGTATGGCTGGCTGTCTACGGTCCTGAGACGAACCCGTTCTACAACCTCGGACCCGGCCGAAACCTGAAGCCATGACGCGACTTGGCGGTCAGCTGGACCAGTCCGCACGGTCACACGTTGCTCTGGTTCGCGGCCGGCATCCCGGATTGCAGTTGACCAGTCGTCACCAGCAGCGGAGTCGCGCCGCACTCCTCGCTCGAACTTGGTCAGGTTCCACACGATGGGACGGTTGGCTCGAACGCGCCTGCGCCCCCCCTGCTCGCCGATCACAAGTCCCTCGCCTTTGAGGATGTCGACGCCGGCCCCCACGGTCTTGGGCGTCACGTCGAAGCGTTCGGCCAAGTCCTTGGATGTGGGCAGGACGTCGCCGGGCGAGAGAGTGCCCTGGTTGATTTCACTCCGCAGGGCGTCGGCGATGGCTCTCGCCGTCATGCGGCGGGTGGGTGGGTGCGTCATGAGGGGGAGAGTACACCGATCACAGAGTTGAGTACATAACTTACCGTCAGATCTGCCCTGCATGGCGCAAGTTGGGTACTAAAGGCTTGACGCTCCATTACCTAAGCCCGTACGGTCAGTGCTGTCACCGAGACTTGAGTACCTAAGTCGCGAGAGACAGGCACGTAAGCGGCCCTGGCCGGTGTCATCACCACCGACCAGGGCCTGAGACCGAACCCGACTGCCGAAACAGAAGGGACCGATCCTGAGATGGATCGTAACGACGAACGCCGCTTCTCCCCCGCCGGCCGCATCCGGATCCCGCAGGCTCCGGCTACGCCGACGTTCTGGCTCGCGACCTCGGACGGCCTGGTCGACATCGACGCCATCGCCGTTGAGCGCGCGATGAACGGCGAGCGTAAGGACTGGACCCTCACCGAGGGCGAGGCCCGCTACGCGGCCCAGATCATGTTCGACCAGCAGGTCTCCTACTCCGTCATCGCGGCCCGCCTGGGCAGGTCGACGGAGACCTTGCGCCGGTGGTTCCCCGGCAAGGTCGTCCCGGGGAGCCCCGCCCTGTCCCGTGCGGGTGACCGCGCGGAGATCAGGTGCGGGACCCCGCAGGGCTACCAGGCCCACCACCGCCGCAAGGAGACGCCCTGCACTCTGTGCAAGGGCGCGAACGCCGCCGCTGACCGCTACTACCGGCTGCACGGCACCCGCCGCGGCTTCCCGGGGATCCCGGCGGTGGCGGCATGAGGTACCGCAGCGACCCCGCCGCGTTCCACATGGACCAGGCCGCGAAGGCCGCCAAGGGAGCCGAGAAGGCCCGCCAGGCGCTCACCGCGTTCCGTCGGTCCCACGGCGACCCCGAGTCCTGGACGATCGCCGACTTCGACGGATGGCTGAAGGAGAGCGACGCCGTCCTCGCGAAGGAGGCGGACCGGTGAAGTTCCTTCGCAGCCACGAGAGCCGGGCCGACGACGACGCCCGCACGGTCCGTCTCCTGGACCAGGCCGACGCCGCGTTCGCGTGCGAGCCGACCACGGAGGTTGCCTTCGACTTCGAGGCGATCGTCATGGAGGGCCTGCTCACCGACCGCGCCGTCCCCGTCTACCCGCCCGCCGGCCACACCTACCCGAAGAGGGGCTGACCAGATGCCGAACACCCGCCAGTTCGACCGGATGATCCAGACGGCCTCTCGCAAGCTTCAGGGCGTCCGCAACAGTGAGATCTCCGCGCTGAGCGCGAGCGAGCAGGCGCGCGTCTTCGCCCTCGTCGGGCGCGGTGCGGCGAAGGTCGTCCGCAGCAAGTCGCCGTCGAAGACCGACCGTGCCATTGACCGGATCTTCGAGGGCGCCGTCGTGCGCTACACGGCGGAGATCCGGGCGGCGGAGCAGGCGAAGGCTCAGGTCGTCGCCGATGCCGCCGCCGCGAAGGTCGCCAAGCGGTCGGCGGGGTGGTGGTGACGATGGCGAGCCACAAGGCCCTCAACCCGCCGCCCGGGCAGTGCCGGCAGTGCTGGTTCCACGCCTACGCGAGCCGCGAGGCGCACCGGCACCTGGCCCCGCGCGAGGACTGCCCCCAGTGCGTGTCCCACATGGGCGGTCGTTGCCCCGAATCCATGATCGTGAGGTGACGTGATGCGGACCGTGCTCATCGTTCCCGTCCTCTACGTCCTCGCGCGCGCCCGGCAGGTCGGTGCGCTCCTGGTGGCTTCCGGGCTCGCCGGGCTGATCGGACGGAGCGGCATGCCGCTCGTCTCCGGGCTCACGGTGGCCGCCATCGTCGCGCTCGGTGTGATGGCGGTCGGTCTGGCCCTGGCCCTGCCGTACCTGCCCGCCGGGCCCGTCGCCCGGAGTTCCGGGCCGCCGACTCCGTGACCCGTCCGCATCCCGTGGTGGTGCCGCGACGTCACGACGCCACGACGCCACCACACCCGACCAGCCAGCCCAGGAGGTGACCGACGTGAAGTTCTACGACCCGACCGGCAAGTCGTACGGCCTCCCCACCTACCCGCGCCGCCTCGCCCCCGAGGGCCTGGCCACCCGCCGTCAGCTCCGCGCGGCGGGCCTGCGCCCCAACGGTCAGGACGTCGTCGCTCAGATCCTCTGGCACGGCCGCCGCGACCCGGTCACCCGGGTCCGTCCGGTCCGCGCCGCCTACCTCTACCGCGTCGACCTGGCCGCGCCCGTCCGGCCGATGACGCCGGGTCGGCAGCGTGCCGTGGCCGCCATGATGCGCGCCCGCCGCACCTGCCCGGACTGCCGCGTCACCTTCCCCTACGTCCTCCCGACGTCCCTGGGCTGCTGCCCGGAGTGCGCCGGCACCCCGGCCCTCGCGGCCTGAAGGAGAGCCCCGTGAACGAGCACCACGAGATCCAGCCGTACATCCCCCAGCAGCTCCCCGCGATCCCGCCCGGCGCGACGGTCGCCTACACCCCGCAGGGTCAGCCGGTCTACCTCCCCCAGCAGCAGCAGCCGGTCATCGTGCAGATGCCCTCCCAGCCCATCCCGGGATGGCTCCGCAACTTCCTGATCGCGGCCGTGGGCCTGCTCATCATGTGCACCCCGGCCGTGGTCCTCCTGGTCGTCGCCGCCCCGGCCCTGATGGCCATGGGCCAGGCCATCGCGTACGGCGGCATCGGTATCGGTATCGGCGTGATCGGCGTCGCCGCCGCCATCAAGGCCCTGCGCGAGACGCCCCGCCCGGCCAAGAAGAAGTGACCGCCACCGCATCGCTTTGTGACGTCTTGAGCTCACAACGCCGTGACGTCACTACAGACCCGAAAGGCAAGGCAGCAGTGATGAAGAACGAACTCACCCGGGTGCAGAAGACCATCCTCGGTCTGGCCCTGGTCCCCATGGTCGCCGTCGGCGTCGCGGGCGGGATCGGCACCTACTCCAACATCGGCCACGCCTACGGCAGCGGCACCGCGATCGGTGCCCTCGCGGCCGGTGAGGGCGCGACCGCCGTCCTCGCGTTCATCCTCCTGGGCGTGACCCTGCTCGGTCAGTCCGCCCCGGTCCTGATCCGGGTCGGGCTGTGGGTCCTGCCGGCCATCGCGGCCGTCATGGGTGCCACCGCCGCTACCGAGGGCATCGGCCAGACCATCGTCTACGCCGCGACCCCGATGGCCATGACCGCCGCCGCCGAGGGCCTGGCCTTCCTCGCCCGACGGATCGTCGTGCACCAGGAGGGCCGCGACGTCGAGGCGGAGGCCCGCGCGGCCTCGGTCATCCGGGACCTGGCCTACCACCAGGCCCGCGCCGCGGCCCACCCCTCCGATCGCGTCCGCAAGCGGAGCGTCCGCCGCTCCTGGAGGCTCGCCCGCAAGGTGGGCACCGGCGACACCAACCTGGGTGCGGACCTCCGGGACGTCCAGCACGAGCGCCTCGTGTCGTCCGCCGGAATCGCCCTGACCCGGATGTTCCAGCCGGGCATGGACACCCCCCTCCCTGCCCTCCCGGCCGCGTCCGCCGACACGGCTCCGGCTCTCCCCACCGCGTCCGCTGATGACGCCACAACGCCGCGACGTCATGACGCCACCATCCGGCCGGAGAGCAGCGGATATCCGACCGAAACTGACTCTGACCAGGCCGACGGCACCGGAAACGTCCGCCCGGACCTGAAGGTCGTCCGTGAGACCAAGAAGCGTGCGAGGAGCCTCGCGGCCGACGTCCGCGACATGGTCGTCAACGGCGTGGACGACGTCCTGGTCATCACCGACGCACTCGCCACTCGTCACGGCCGCAAGGCCGACGACCCCAAGTTCAAGGCCACCGTCGCCCGGACGTTCCGTGCCGCCCGCGCCAAGACCGAGGACGACACGGCGGACGACCGCCAGGCCACCGGCCAGTACCTCTGACCTCGGTTGTCAGTCCCACCCGCCAAGATCCACGGACGACGCCCGGCAGGTTCCTCCTGCCAGAGACTCCCCTGCCGGGCGCTCGTTCCCTCCCAAACCTGAGGGGAACGCAATGCACAGCATGGCCGCCCTCGCGGCAGACACGACACCACCCCCGACCATCGGGGGCACCGGCCTGCTCCTGGCCGCCCTGGTCGTCGGCATCCTGTTCAGCAAGCGCGGCGGCACGGCGGCCGACACCGCCGTCCGCCGACCCGGCAAGCTCCGCGCCATCTGGTCCGCCCTGGTCATCCTCACCCGCTCGGTGGTGGGCATCGTCCGCTTCTACGGCGGACGCGAGATGCGCGGCGAGCCCCGCAGCACCGCGACGTTCTGGTGCTCCGGAGTCCTGCTCGCCAAGCCCGCCGGCACCCAGGCGCCCGCCGTGGCCATGGCGTCGATCGCGCTCGCCCCGCCCCGGGTGAGCCTGGTCAAGACCCCCCGCCGCCAGCCCCGCCCCTGGGCACGCACCGCCGCGAGGTGGATCGAGACCTACCGGGGCAAGGGCGCGACCGCCCTGGACCGCACGGTCCGTACGGCCCTGTGGACCGCCCGCACGGCCGTGCGCGTGTGGAGCGTCCTGAAGGCCATTTGGGCCGGTCTGCGAGCCGCGTACGTCTTTGTGGCCCCCATCGTGGTCACCCTCGCCCGGGTGACCCGGATGTGGCACTGCTGGCCCTACGCCGCCCGCGGCCTGGCCCGCCTCGCCATGACCGCCGCCGCCCTCGGCCTGCTCGTCCCGGCCTGGCGCGGCTGGACCCTCGCAGGCCTCGCCCTGGCGGCCGGCACCGCCGTGGTCCTCGCGCACCGGCACCGGCCCAAGCCGCCCGGGGACGACGTCGTGTACGGCCCCCGGCTTTGGGTGATCCTGCGCGACGACCTCAACCTGCCCGACGACGAGCCGCGCGAGAACTGGCTCCTGCTCCCCGAGCGCCTGGGCGCCGACGGGGCCCGCATCGCCCTGCGCCTGCCCTGGACGTTCCGCGGCTCCGAGCTGGAGCGTCAGCAGGTCACGGAGCTCATCAACTCCCGTCTGCCGGGGGACTGGGTCGGCCGGTACTCCTTCACCGGCGAGACCTTCACCGCCGTCTACACCCACAAGCCGCCGCCCAAGCCGCCGGCGCCCGAGCCCGAGTGCCCGGAGGGCGTGGGCTTCTTCGACGAGGACATCCAGGAGGCCATCGCCAACTGCAAGAAGGGCGAGATCGTCGTAGGAAAGGACACCTTCGGCAACATCGTCATCAAGGAGATGGGCGACGGAGAAACCCCGCACTGGGCCCTATCCGTCGGTACGGGCGGCGGAAAGTCCGCGTTCTGCCAGATGGTTATCGCTCAGCTCGTCGCGCAGGGCTACTACATTTTCGCGGCGGACGTGAAGCGCGTCAGCGTCAGCAATTACATCGGCGTCGTCGGTTGCTACATCTACAACGACCCGATGAACCCCCAGGACATGCGCAACGGAGTTCAGTGGTTCGTGGACGAGATTTCCGCCCGGAGCGCCATTTCGGAGGCGGACCCCACGGCAGAATTCCCCGGCATCCTGTGCCTTATCGAGGAGGCCAACGAATTCGCGGACGTCTCCCGCGAATGGTGGGACGACAACCGCAAGACAAAGGATGACGAGGACGGCCCGAAGGATCGCGCCGCCGACCCCATTTGGGGCACGGTCGCATCGGGCGCCCGTCTCGGTCGCCACGTCCACGGAAATATCCTCGCGGTATTCCAGGATCTCCGGGACCAGGCATTGGGCGGAAAGGGCCTTCGGAACCTTTTCCGGCTCAAGTTCATGGGCAACTTCAGCGTGAATAGCTGGAACAACGTCATCGGCACAAAGCCCGTCCCGGACTCCATCGACAAGGCCGGGCGCATGATGATTGTGGAGGGCAACTCGCAGAACTGGGTGCAGACCCTCTACGCGACCCCTGACGAGCTGCGCGCGTGGGCCATCGAGCAGCGCGAGCGCACAGGTTTCGTCGAGGGCGCCGGCCTCTTCGGCACCCCGCCCAAGCGCTCGCCCAAGCGCCTCCCGCGGCTCCTGGCGGGACTGTCACGTGACGAGCTGCCCGAAGCCCTCCAGGGGGCCTCTGAGGGGGGTCTGAGCGACGAAACCGCAGGTGGAGTGTCACGTTCGGACGCCAGCGTGACACTTTCTGGGGGCAGCGTGACAGGCCTGCGTGACGGCCTGCGCCTCATCCCCGGCCAGGGCGGCCAGGAGGCCGCACAGGACCCCACAGCACCCCCGGAGCTCCTCTCCCTGGCCGAGATCGCCCGCCGCCTGGAGGACGACCCCAACGTCCCGAAGGACGCCACCCTGCGCGCCCACAAGGCCCGCCGCGATGACTTCCCCCAGGGCATCGGAGACCCCGGAAAGGAGCTGTACACCGTCTCTCAGATCCAGGCATATTACGAGCGCCAGGAAAAGCGCGCGTAGCCCCGTGAGCACCGGCACGCGCGTACGGTGCTCCTGACCAGGCAAAACCCGATAGGCCCCCTCTCAGGAGGGGGCCTATTTGCGTGCCATAAACGACCTGTGATAGCTTTCCCGGCATTCTGGAAGCGACAAAAAAGGGGCCCTGGAATGGCAGATGAAAAGCCTTGCAATAACTGCGGAGAAATGTGCGGAGACCCGTACTGCGGGAAATGTCTGCACTGTGGTGGAGAGCTCGAAGACGATTACATGAATTGGCCCAACCCGTGCGCCAAATGTCGTTTGAAGGAATTCAATCGGGAGTCACTAAACCCGCCTCCATTCGACCTTTAAAGCGTCTGAGCGCGAAGCGCGGAGAATTCGGATTCACCGTATAATGCAATCCGAATTACGCCCAAAATTCGACCCAAAAAGGCACCGAAGCGCGAAGCGCGAGGAATTCGGATTCGAATTAGAATTGCATCGCAATTCTTTATGCCCTGTCTCTCATACACAACACCGAGCCCACGACACGTTCATAAA
>NZ_JBHXNW010000125.1:0-15615 GCF_042717365.1 Streptomyces sp. NPDC058534 | reverse complement strand
TGTCGTTCGCCTTCTTCAAACTGACCAGCCGGGGAGAGCAGGAATGAGCGCGTTGAGCACGAGAGCGCCCGAGGTCCGCTCACGGCGCGACACCGGCATGCCCAGCCGGCTGACGGTCACGGCACTGCTGGGCCTGTCCGCCTTCTACTTTCTGTTCCCCCTGTGGTGGCTGCTGGTGTCGGCCAGCAAACCGTTCGGCGAGCAGTTCTCCGGGACCGGCCTGTGGTTCGACGGCTTCGGTCTGTTCGACAACATCGCCCGTCTCAGCAGTCAGGACGGCGGCATCTTCTGGCGCTGGATGCTCAACAGCGTCCTGTACTGCGGCGTCGGTGCCCTGTTCGGCACGGCGTTCTCCGCACTGGCCGGCTTCGCCCTCGCCAAGTACCGGTTCCCCGGCCGCGGTCTCCTGTTCGGTGTGGTGCTGGCGGCGGTGCTCATCCCCAAGGTGCTGTTCACGCTGCCGCTGTACCTGATGTTCTCCGGCGTCGATCTGATCGACAACCCGCTGGCGGTCCTCCTGCCCAGCGTGGTGAGCCCTTTCGGGGTCTACCTCTCCAGAGTGTTCGCCGCGCAGACCGTGCCCGACGAGGTACTGGAGGCGGGCCGGCTGGACGGGGCGAGCGAGTTCCGGATCTTCCGGACCATCGGGGTGCGGATGATGCTGCCCGCGCTCGTGACGATCTTCCTGTTCCAGTTCGTGGAGATCTGGAACAACTACCTGCTGCCCGCGATGGTCCTCGGCGACGACCGGCTGCAGCCGGTCACCGTGGGCCTGGTCGGCTGGAACGCCAGCCACGTCGCGGTGCCGCCCCCACTGGTAGTCATCGGATCGCTGGTGTCCGTCGTCCCCCTCCTGATCGCCTTCCTCGCCCTCCAGCGGTTCTGGCGCGCGGGCATGACCGCCGGAGCCGTCAAGTGACCACTTCCCCCCGCGTCTCCTCCCCGCCGTCCGCGAACACGGGCCCGGGTGACCGCACGGCGGCCACCCTGACGTACGCCGACGGCACCCTGCTGCGGAACGGGCACCCCCACCGCGTCCTGGCGGGATCGCTGCACTACTTCCGGGTCCATCCCGGGCACTGGACCGACCGGCTCCGGCGGCTGGCCGCCCTCGGCCTGAACACGGTCGACACCTACGTCCCCTGGAACTTCCACGAGCGCACCGAGGGCGACATCCGCCTCGACGGCCCGCGCGACCTGGCCCGGTTCGTCCGGCTCGCCCAGGACGAGGGGCTGGACGTCGTCGTGCGGCCGGGTCCGTACATCTGCGCGGAGTGGGACAACGGCGGTCTGCCCGCCTGGCTGACGGGCGCTCCGGGCATGCGGCTGAGGGCGTCCCACGGCCCCTTCCTCCAGGCGGTCGACCGCTGGTTCGACGCGCTGATCCCACGCGTCGCGGAATTCCAGGCCGGCCGGGGCGGCCCAGTCGTGGCCGTGCAGATCGAGAACGAGTACGGCAGCTACGGCGACGACCACTCGTACGTCCGCCACATCCGCGACGCCCTCGTCGCCCGGGGTATCACCGAGCTCCTCTACACGGCCGACGGGCCGACCCCGCTGATGCAGGACGGCGGTGCCCTGCCCGGCGAGCTGGCGGCGGCGACCTTCGGCTCACGTGCCGACGAGGCCGCGGCGCTGCTGCGCTCGCGCCGGTCCGGGGAGCCGTTCTTCTGCGCCGAGTTCTGGAACGGCTGGTTCGACCACTGGGGCGAGAAGCACCACGTCCGGTCGGCGGCGAGCGCGGCCGAGGACCTCGGCGGCATCCTCGACGAGGGCGGCTCCGTGAGCCTCTACATGGCGCACGGAGGCACCAACTTCGGACTGTGGGCGGGCGCCAATCACGAGGGCGGCGGTATCCAGCCGACCGTCACCAGCTACGACTCGGACGCCCCCATCGCCGAGAACGGAGCCCTGACCCCCAAGTTCTTCGCCCTCAGGGAGAAGCTGACCGCGCTCGGCGCCGCGCCGGCCGACCGGCCGCTGCCCGCCGAGCCGCCACTGCTGGAGCCTTGCGAACTGCCCGTCACCCGGCACTCCGCCCTACTGGATGCGTTGCGCGCGGCGGCCGAACCGGTACACGCCGCGCTGCCACTCAGCTTCGAGGAACTGTCCCTGGACTCGGGCCTGGTGCTCTACGAGGCCGAGCCGCTGCTGCCACCGGGTGACCACGAGGTGACCGTCACGGGTCTGCACGACCGTGCCCAGGTGTTCGTCGACGGCACACCTGTCGCCGTACTGGACCGCGAGAGCGGCTCGTTCACCGTCTCCGGCACCGGAGCACGGGTCCGGCTGGCGCTGCTGGTGGAGAACCAGGGGCGGATCAACTACGGCCCGCTGCTGGGGCAGGGCAAGGGCATCCTCGGCGGGGTCCGGGTGGAACGCCGGCTGGTGCACGGCTGGACGACGCGTCCGCTGCCGCTCGACGCGTGGACGCCGCAGGACCTCGCCCGCGTCGCCGCGGCGGCCCCGCCGGACGGCAGGGCGGGCCTGGCCACCGCGGTCCTGTCCGTGACCGAGCCCGCGGACGCCTTCGTCGCCCTGACCGGGTTCGGCAAGGGCTTCCTCTGGGTCAACGGCACTCTGCTGGGCCGCTACTGGGAGATCGGGCCCCAGACCACGCTCTACCTGCCCGGCCCGCTCCTGCGCCCCGGCGACAACACCCTGACCGTGCTGGAACTCGAACGCCTCGGCGACCGCCTCACCCTCCGCGACCGCCCCGACCTCGGACCGTCGGAGGAGTACGTCGAGACCTTCGACTGATGTCGGGGGGCCGGATAGCGTCAAGGGACAATGAGTTGATCTTGGAGCCCTGATGAGCAGCCGGAGTACCTCGGAAGGAGGCCACGGCCACACCCAAGGGTGATGCTCTGGCCCTTGGTCTCTTGGGCGGGTCCGGCCTGGTAGCTACTGGCTGCACACTGCGGAATGGGAAGAGGGCTTCAACCTGAACCGAGAGCACCCGGCGGTTCCGCCCGCCGGATGCTCTGACGCCGTTCTGCCGGTGATCAGCTCCGTTCGGAGTCTTCGAGGGCCTGTCGGATCTGGTCGACGTCTGGCGCCCGGGCCAGGCCGTCAGGGGTGCGGTATATCCGGCATGCGAGGGATGGTGATGCTGGGCCCGGTGAACGGGTCGCGCCTGTTGATGAGGATGGTCGGGGAGCCGGTGAGGCCGGACCGTTCGGCATCGGACTCGTCGGTGATCACCCGGGTATTGAAGCCGGTGGCGGGCAACCCTGCAGCATCCAGCGCCTGCCGCAGCCGTTCCTCGGCAGCCGCTGGTGGGGGCAGTCGGGCACAACCAGAAGCTCGATCTCCATGTCCTCAGGATGGCTGCGCCTCGGCGCCGTACGGTGCGAAGGAGACGTGATCAGACATGTCAGAAACCCGCCACGGGAGGATCTTGGCTACTGTTCGACGGCGTTGACTTGGTTCGCGTACTCGCGGCCGGCCTTGTACGGCGGTGACGCGCAGGGTGTACCCCTGCCCTTGCCGTACGTGACGCCCTGGTCGAGCACGGCCCGCGCCGCGCAGGAGGTCGGCGGCAGCCGCGCGGATCTCGCCGCGGCTGACGCCGTGCACCGGGCGATGCCGGCGATGGACCGGATCTCCAGGTACCCGGCGCGCACGGCGTCGGTCTTGTCGGGCGGGAAGGCGGGGCGGCGTCCGCCCGTGCTGCCCTTGGCCTCGGCGGCGCGCAGGCCCCTCATAGGTCGGCTCGCGCCGGAGGTCGCGCTGGAGTTCACCGGCGGCGGCAAGGGTCTGCACCGTGAACTTCACGGTAGACGGCAGCTCGCCGGTGCGCGGGCGCGGGCGGCGAGGTCCGTCGCGGAGAACGCGCCGTCGTGGATGCGCAGAGCGAGCCGGCCGCGATGGAGGATGTCGAGCACGTCGAGGATGTGTCAACTCGTAGTCACACACCTGTACATCCACGTTCACGTGATCGTCCGTGGGTGGTGTGTTGATCACTTGAGGATGCCATCTTTTGACGACACGAGTCGGGCGCGGCCAGGGTGGTCCCATAGCCATCAGCAGGCCGTGCGCCGGAGGCGCGGGCTTGGTCGTTTGCCGTGAGACAAGCGCATTGCCTATGGTTTCTTTCATGCGCCAGTAAGTCTGAAGTTCCCGTGCCCCGGCAGCCCGCCGAACCCAACGTGTCCGATGCGGCACGCTCCGGTCCCGTCTGCTTCATTTGGCATGTCGTGACCAGCAGGCGCCCCTGCGCCGACCTCGGCGCAGGCCCCTCGGCGAACACCCGGCACTCCCGCGACAGCGGCGCGGGAGCGGCTCCTGCCGCGCGCGGCATGTCGCCTTCTGCAACATCACAAGAATCACGGAAGCGCCTCATGTTCGAAGAGCTCTCAGCCATCAACACCCGCCCCGCCGTCTATGCGGAGGTGACCACCCCGGACCTGTGGACCGACCCGCACATTTCCGCGCAGATGCTCGCCGCTCACCTCGACCCGTACGTCGACCTGTCCTCCTACCGGACGGAGTACGTCGAACAGGTCGTGGCCTGGATCATCGACCGCTTCGGCATCCGCGCGGGCCTGAGCGTCGCCGATTTCGGCTGTGGCCCCGGCCTTTACACCACGCGCCTCGCCTGTACGGGGGCGTCCGTCACCGGGCTCGATCTCTCCTCCCGCTCGCTCGGCCACGCCACATCGCTGGCGCGCGCCGAGGGTCTGTCCGTCCGCCATCTGCACCAGGACTACCTCACCTACCGGGACGACGCCCGATACGACCTGATCATCCTGGTCATGCGTGACTACTGTGCGCTGCCCCCGGACGATCGGCAGGCGCTCCTGCATACGGTGCGTGCGCACCTCGACGCCGGTGGTTCCTTCGTCTTCGACGTCGACTCCGCGTCCGCGTTCGCTCACGTGCAGGAGCGGGCGGTCTACGCGCCGTCCCTCATGGACGGATTCTGGTCCGACCGGCCCTATTTCGGGTTCCACAACACCTACCGGTACGAGCGCGAGTACGTGTCGCTGGACAAGTACGAGATCTTCGAGGCCGACAGGAAGCGGACCTTCTTCAACTGGGTTCGCCACTTCACCCCGGAGGAACTGACCGGTGAGCTGACGGAGGCCGGTTTCACCGGCGTCGAAGTCCTCGGTGACCTGACCGGATCGCCCTACGACGGGGAGGCCCCGCAGTTCGCTGCCATCGCGACGACGGTCAGCACTGCCTGCTGACCGCCGGTGTCGCGGGACAGCCGGCACCTGACGGGCCTTGGGCCGGGAGCGGCGCAGGTGCTGCTGTTGGCCGGGGCGGTGTCCTGCCCGGTCAGGCGGCAGTACCAAAGCTGGTGGCGGTCGGCTCCTGGCGGCGGAGCTGGGTGAGGCCGACGTTCAGCTTCGGGTCGTACGTCTCGGGCCGGATGCCGAGGGCGTCAGGAGACCTGGATCTCCTGGATGTACATCGCCTGGAGTCCGTCGGCCCAGGAGTCGGTGGGCGAGGACTCGTACAGCAGGACGGTCCGGTCGTCCGGAAGCTGTTCGAGAGAGGAGTACGCGAAGAGAGTCCCTGTGTCCGTGATCTCGACCTGCCTGACCCACTCGATCCGGGTGCGTGCGGGCCCCTCGGGAGTCTCATGGACGGCGCCGACGTGGGCGACGCCGTTCTTCCGGGCCCGGTCGATCGCGGTGGCGACCACGATGCCGGGCAGTTCCTCGCCGGTCTCCGCGGAAGTGACCCTCTGACGCAGCGACAGCGCCGACACCTGGCAGGAGACACCGGCGTCGTCGTCTCCGAAGGCCGACGTCGGGGTGGACCAGGTGGTGCCGCCGTCGAGGCTCTCGGACGTGAGGACCTTGCCGGCGGAGCCGTCCGCGTGGCGGTGAAAGCTTCGCAGCACCCCGGGCACCGCCTCGATCATCGCACTCTCGTGCATACCGATGGAGGTGGGCACGGGCTCGCCCCGCTTCCAGGTGACGCCGCCGTCGTCGCTGACGACCGCGACCGCCTCGACCCCGGAGCTCAGCTGGGTGTAGACCGGCACGACGATCCGGCCGGCCTGCCCGCCCCCGCGCATCTGGATCGCCCGCCCCGGGGCGAGCAGGGTGTAGCGCGAGTCGGGGGCGCGGAACTCGTGCGTGACGAGGCGCCCCGTCTGCCAGGTGGCGCCGTCGTCGTCCGAGTACGCCTGGACGATGTGGCTCGTGTTGAAGACCTGCAGCACCGAGCCCTTGTAGAAGACCCGCATGGGCACCTGGGCCCCGGTGCCCGCCTGGGGAACCGTGAGGGGCGATCCGTCGCGGTGGACGACGAAATCGCGGTCGAGCGAGTACTCGCTCCGGGGGCCGAGCGCGAGGTTCGTGTCGTCGACGCCCTCGGCCGTGTAGGGACGCGGGGTCCCCACCAACTCGTACACGGGGACACGCCCGTCGGCCGCGCGCGGTCCGTCGACGTCGGCGACGAGGGTGAACCGGGAACGGTCGACATTGAGGTTGATGTTGCCCGTCAGCCCGTCGGCGTCCCCGGTGACGTTCTCGGTGGAGAGCAGGAGCATCGCCCGCCCCTTGACCTCGGCGAAGCCGTCCCCGAGCGGGAACACGCGAGCACGGCCGCCGCGCACGCTGTTGTCCGCGAGGACGTTGAGGTGCTCGAAGACTCCGCCGTTCCACGCCCACGCGTCGATCAGAAGCCAGACGCGACCCGATTCCGTGTCCTGGGTGATCACGCCGTCGATCACCGACGCGCTCTGCTGGGCGTAGCCGGAGTCGCCCGGGAAGTCCCTCATCTCGAGGGGGCCGACGATCTGCGGATCGTTCCAGCCGTCGGCGAGCGTGCCCCGGGAACTGTCCGGCTTGATGCGGACCACCGCGTCGATGTTGTCCGCGGAGTCACCCGTTGTCGCGTGGTTGGCGTCCGATCCGACGATCAGTGTGCCGTTCTTCGTGGTCAGCATGAACGGGATGCGGAAGAACCGGGAGGGGGCGATGTCGGGGGTGAGGACCTTGAACGCGCCGCCGCCCGGCGCGGCCGACGCCCGCGTGGCCATCACGGCCTGGGGCGCCAGTCCGATGCCCGCGACCACGCCTGCGGCACGCAGCACGGAACGTCGGCTGATTCGTTTCTCCACTGTGCGGACTCCTTCGTCGGTACGGTCTGGGAACGAGCTCCGGAACTCGGAATCGGCGATGTGACTCAGGTACGCGCCAGGACCTCGTCGTCGCCGTCCTCGGGCCGGACCGCGTCGCGGTTCACGCGTGCCTGGAGCCTGCGGGGCAGGTTCAGGCCGATCGAGAGGATCACGATGACCGCGAAGCCGACGGAGAGCACGGCCAGCGCCGTACCAAGGCCGTAGCTGTCCGCGAGGCTCGCGCCGAGGAACGGGCCGACGGCGCCGCCGAGAGCTCCGACGTTGTAGGCGAAGCCCAGGCCGGCGGCCCGCTGCTCGACGGGGAAGTAGCTGGTGACCCACTTCGGCAGGAGGCCGGAGATGCCCTGGCCGAAGAGCTGGTTGAGGAAGAGCAGCGCCCCGACGAGCAGGACGTACTCCCCGCCCTGCATGAAGAGGGGGAAGACCAGCAGCTGCGAGATGATCAGACTGATGGTGTACCAGCGGCGCATGCCCAGGGCGTCGCCGGCGAATCCCGCGACGATGTACCCGATCGCGTTGCCGAATCCGGCGACCGTCACGATGTTGGCGACGACGTCCTTGTCGAATCCGACCCCGTCGAGATAGGTCGGCAGCAGGCCCTGGATCGGCCAGGTGTACATGAACGACGCGAAGATCGCGATCATGATCGCCACTCCGGTCACCCAGCGCTGTGGGTTGAACTGGGTGATGAAGGAGACGAAGACGGCCGCGCAGATCAGGGAGAGGACCACGACGAGCCAGGCGGGAACGCCCGAGACCGCGAAGATCACGAGGAGCGCGACGGCCGCGACGACGCTGCCGAAGATGTTCACCAGGCGTCGGCTGCCGCCGAAGAGGATGCCGAAGGCGTCGCGTTCCTTCTTGGCGGACGAGTCCGCTGCCTGGGCTGCCTTCCAGTCCTCCGCCTCCGGCAGACGGCGCCGCATGTAGAGCGCGAGGAAGATCGGGACGATTCCCGTGAGGAACAGGGCCCGCCATCCCCAGCCCGGATGCCAGGATTCGACCCACGAAACGAGGTACTTGTCGACCTGTGCGGCGAGGATGACGCCGAAGGCGAAGCCTGAGAGCAGGAAGCCGGAGGCCTTGTTGCGCATGTGCTTGGGCCAGGACTCGATGATGTAGGTCGCCGACGAGGAGTACTCACCCGCCATGGCGAAGCCGATCGCGAGGCGCGCGAGGAAGAGGATCCAGAAGTTGGGCGCGAACGCGAGCGCGACCGACGACACCGCGAACAGGACCATCGAGAGCACCATGGCCGGCTTGCGTCCGGACCGGTCGGCGACCGCCCCGAGGACCAGACCGCCGATCCAGCGGGAGATGAAGGCCGCCGAGACCAGCGCGGCTCCCTGCACGAGCGACAGGTCGAAGGCGACCATGATGAGCGGGAGCGCGAACGAGATGAGCACGAAGTCGTACCCGTCCAGCAGCACGCCGAGCCAGGCCGCGAAGAACGCCTTCCACTTCTCCCGGTCGAGGTGCTGCCACCATCGCAGGTCGGAGCGATCGGCCGGGTCCATGGGCGTCTTCGTGTGTGCTTCCGGCATGGGGCCTCCGGTGACTTCGTGACCTGGTACCGCAGGGTCACTCGTGTCGGTGACCCGCGTGGGCGGCCCGCGCGAGGCCCGCCGTGGCGGCCGGTGGGTTCGCCGTACGGCGTCACCGGACTGTTCCTGGAGTACCGGCCGAGGAACGACAATGGACATCAGACATCATATCTTGCGGCGGACCGTACCACACGTCTGCGCGGAAGGAGGACCCCTCTCGCGCGCCCGACCTTGACGTTCTTGACGACATCTGACGTCTTATGTACCGTCCGGAACGGGAGCCATGAGGATCCTTGGCGTCACACCCCCCGACCTGACGGGTCGGGGCCGGCGCCCGACGACCGAGAGGAACGTATGCGCGCCGACGCTGCCGCACCCCAGATCCGACTCGATGCCCGTGGTGGCGCCGACGACCTCGTCGTCGACGCGCGCACGCTGACCCTCGCGGCCGGCGATGCCGCGGGAACGCTCCAGCTCGACGTGGCGACGACGATCGACGGTCCGCTGCTCGCGATCCGGGGGGAGCACGGGACCATCACCCTCGAGGTGACCGACGGCCGCATCGACGGATGGGTCAGGTACCAGGACGAGGTACGCCAGCTGGACGCCGAGGACACCGTCGGGATCGACGACGGGCGGGTGCACAGCGTCGCCCTCACGGTCGACGCGACCGGGACCCACCTGTTCGTGGACGGCTACGAGGCCTTCTCGGCCACGACGACCGCATGGTTCGCGGCCCTGGGGCTGACCTCGATCGAGGTCGACACACAGGGCATCATGACGCCGTCGCGACTGACCGTCTGGAGCACGCCCCTGACGGCGAACGCCGTGGTCGCGCAGTCCGTCGTGGAGAAGCCGCTGGTCGAGTTCGCGGCCGCGGAGCTGTCGCCCCGCGACGCGCGGCGCCTCGGCTCGCTCGGCGAGGGCTCGATCCGCGCCCGCTACCGCACCCGCGGCGAGGGGCAGGGCGGCGTCATCCTCCAGGGCCGCGGCACGACCGGCACCCTGACCCTCGCCGTCGAGGACGGCGACACCACCTTCACCGTCACCGCCGGCGACACCCAGCTCGCCGGAGTCCGCGCCCCGGGCCACTGGGACGACGGTCACTGGCACGACGTCGTCCTGGTCAGCGGGCGCGGTGCACTCGACCTGTACGTCGACGGCTTCCAGGTGCTGCACACGGCCGGCACGGCCTTCTTCCAGGACCTCGGCCAGGTGGAGCGCGTGGTCGTGGGGGCCGACCTGGAGGGCACCCGCCTGTTCGGCGAGGCCCAGACCGCGGCGATCTACGACGCGGTGCTCTCCGACCACCAGGTCAAGCGGCTCGCCTCCGTCGAACCGCTCGAGACGCGGGCCCTGTTCGACACCGGCCTGGACGGCTCGCGCAGCTACCGCATCCCGGCTCTGCTGACCCTGCAGTCGGGAGTGATCATCGCAGGCGCCGACCAGCGGGTCAGCATCGCCAACGACAGCCCCAACGACATCAACTTCGTCGTACGGCGCAGCCTCGACGGCGGCCGCACCTGGGAACCCAGCCGCACCGTACTCAGCTACCCGGGCAGCGGTCGTCTCGGGGCGTCCGTGATCGACTCCATGATCGTCCAGGACCGTGACAGCGGCCGCGTGACCGTGCTGATCGACCAGTTCCCGGGCGGGTACGGACAGCCCAACGCCCAGGCGGGCACCGGGTACGACGAGCGCGGGCGGATGATCCTCACCGACCGGGACGGCACCGTGTACCTGCGCGAGGCCGACGGCGGCGTCGTCACGGCCGACGGAGGCCAGTCCCCCTACCGTGTCGCCGACGACGGGTCGGTCACCCGCGACGGGCGGCCCGCCGGGAACATCCACCTCGCGGCCGGGGTGGACCCGGACGAGTCGCTGCTGAGCGCGCGCACGACGTACTTCCAGATGCTCTGGAGCGACGACGACGGCGAGACCTGGAACGGCCCGCGGGACATCACGCCGCAGGTGAAGGAGAACTGGATGCGGTTCTTCGGCACCTCCCCGGGCAACGGGATCCAGCTGGAACGCGGCATGCACCGCGGCCGGCTCCTCATGCCGGTCTACTACAACCACGAGGAGGGCCGGACCTTCTCCTGCGCCGCCGTGTTCAGCGACGACGGCGGCCGCACCTGGCGGCGCGGCGCCTCCCCCAACGACGGGCGCGTGCTCGACGGCGTGGAGCTGTCCTCCCGCGAACTCGTCGACGACCGGGGCTCGCTGCACGAGTCCGTCCTCGTCGAGGGCGCCGACGGTTCGGTGCACGCCTACATGCGCAACCAGCACCCCGCCGGCCGGATCGCGCACGCCACGAGCACGGACGGTGGCCAGACCTGGGGCGAGGTGACCTTCGTCGCCCAGATCCCCGAGATCTTCTCGCAGCCCAACGCGATCCGGGTGACCCTCGACGACGGGCGTGAGGCAACGGTGTTCGCCAACGCCTCCCAGATGCTGCCGTTCCGCGGCCGGGGCGTGCTGCGGATGTCCTTCGACGACGGCCGCACGTGGCCGCACAACCGGGTGCTCAACCCCCGTCACCACGTCTACCAGTCCATGGCGCAGCTTCCCGACGGGCGGTTGGCCGTGCTCTGGGAGCGGGAGTGGCAGGGCCTGTTCCTGACCGTGCTGCCGCTTTCGTGGCTCACCGCCTCGCGCAGCACCGACAGCTGAGGCGGAGCGCGCGGGGTCGCACGACGGCCCGGAACGGGCGCGGGGCCGCTGCGGCTCCCGCGTCCCGTCCGGGCCGTCGTGCGACCCCGCTGGTTCAGCCGCGCGGCGGGACCGCCGGTTCGGACAGGAGCCCCGTGACGCGCCCGACCATCGCGAGCCGCTCGTCGACCGTGGCTTCACCGGGAACCTGGATCTTCGCCCCCGCGTAGGAGAACGCGCCCCGTGCCGCCCGCAGGCAGCGGCGGACCTCGTCGGCGTTCATGAGGGACGTGGGCTCGTCCTCGGTGAGCGGCAGGTGCGCGTCCGCCCACGGTCCGCCGAACTCGTTCGCAACCGGGCCGGCGCCGGAGAACATGACCCCTTCCAGCAGGCCCTCGGCGGCCAGCCGGCCGATCTGGGCGAGGGGCCGGGCGGGATGCTGTGCCTCGACGGCCGAACGGCCCCAGTTGACGGTGATGCCGATTCCCCCCTCGCGTGCGAGGGGGATTTCCTCGTCCAGCGGCAGGAACCGCTTCTCGCCCGGGACGGCCGGAGAGTACGCGTCGCAGTGTTCCAGGACGAGCCGGGTGGACCAGCCGCCCGTGGCGGTCCCGCTCGCCGCGATCTCGTCGAGGGAGCGCGCGAACATCTCCGACACCGCGGTCGTCGACGGCGCGGTGTGGATGTGCAGGACGGAGACGGACTGTTCACCGGTGAGCTGGTTCAGTTCCTCGGCGGTGACGCGAGCCTCGTGGAGGAAGGCGAGCGCCGCCCGCCGCCCGTCGTCGTCCCCGGAGGCGAGGCCGAAGGTTCCCGAGGCCGCCACGCGCACCATCGTGCCGGGAATGAGGGTGATCACCGAACGGGTGAAACGGCCGCGCAGCTGTGCGGCCAGCCAGTGGACGTCCTCACCGAGTCCGTCCCGGAACGGGAGCTCCAGCCCGTCGGCGATACCCCGGTCGGCGAGCCCCTCGTAGAAACGCTCCTGGCCGGCTCGGAGGGCGGGGAGCGCCGCGTACGCGCCCACCAGTACGGGCCGTTCTGTCTTCATGGTGTTGGACTCCGATGCTGAGGTGTTCTCGGGTGCTGTTGTGCTGCCGGGCGTGTTCGGCGCGCCGCGGGACGTGTCACGGTGCCTGGCCTGCTCGTAGCGGCGAGCCCCTGCGACGAGCCGGTGCACGACGTCCAACCTGCGGCGAGCACCCCGGACGGCGCTCCGGCACGGTCGTGTCCGGTGTTCCGCGGCGGCGCGCGGGCGTTCTGCCGGGGCGTCGGCGGAGGACCGCGTGTTGTCCACCGGTCCGTGCAGGGGCCGGCGGGCACAGGGGAATCGCCCGGAAGCGGGATGCCGGGAACGGGCTCGACTCGTGGGACGCGCCGTGGCCGTCGGTGTCCGTCACCGGGACGAGCGGGTCCACGCCACCCGCGTCAGCGTCCGTGTCCGCGAACGCCTGCGCACAGGCCGCGCACACCGCGGAGTTCCCGGCACGCCTTGCGGACCGTGCGTCCCACGGTGGGCCGGGTGGCGCCGGGTGTGATGCCCCGTCGTGACGACCCGGAGGCAACGCCGCGGGTGTGGGCCGGGCGCTTCCACGTGCCCGTCGAGTACGAATCGACGGACGACCGACAGTCCGTCCCCCGCGTGGCGCCGCACCGGTCCGCCCCTCGCGGGGGAGTCCCACCCGCCCGGCGTGCGAGCGCGGCGGACTCGCCCCGGTGACCGGGCCCGGCACGGCTTCCGCGTCGCCGGCCAGTGTCGCGACCGCGCCGGCCGCGGGCCCGGCCGAACTCCCGGCGGCGGTCACGGACGTCGGCCGCTGCCCGTCCCGCACGTCCCGCACGGCGGTGTCGGCGCGGGCCTCACGCCCGACGACGCGGGCACGGCGATGCCCGCCGGTCACGATCCCGTCGCTCTCAGGGCCCGCCCGATGGGTTCGTAGTGAGCCGTGACCGCCGCGTGGAAGGCTCCGACGTCGCCCGCCTCGGCCGCGTCCAGCATGAGCCCGTGCGCCCGTGCCGTCTGGTTCATGTCCGCCGCGACGGAAAGCCCCAGCGTGGGGACCACCACGGTGTGCACCTCCCAGAACGCGCTGACGAGCTGTCCGACCAGCGCGTTGTCGAGCCGTGCCAGCAACCCGGTGTGGAACGCGCGGTCCTGCCGCGGGAAGGTGCGTCCCTCCGCGGCCGCGGCGACCATCTCGTCCACGAGCGTGTGCAGGTCCGGGTTGGCGGTGCCGGCCAGGCTCGCCACGATGCGCTCGGCCATCCCGTGGTCGAGCGCCTGGCGGACCTCGACCACGTCCCGCAGCGCACGCAGGTCGTCGCCGGGACTGAGCACTCCGCGGAAGACGAGCATCTCGACCAGCGCGTCGAGCGACATGGCGCCCACGTACGTGCCGTGGCCGTGGCGGACCTCGACGATGCCGAGCGTCGACAGAGCGCGAATCGCCTCCCGCACGCTGGAGCGGGAGACACCGAGACGCTCGCAGAGCCCGGCCTCGGTGGGCAGGGGATCTCCCGGGCGCAGACCCTCGACCAGGATGAAGTCCTTGATCCGCCCCGTGACGGTCGCCCGCCGCGAGGTGTCCGCGTCGCGTGCCGCACCGGGGACGGGTGTCCCGAGGCTCCGCTGTCGTGCGGTCATTTTTTGACCCTTTCCGTTCGCGGTCCTATGGTGATGCCACTAAGATAAGACATCAGACGTTCGGATCTGGTGCTCAGCGTCGAGCAGCGCCGACCGTCGACGAAAAGCCGGAGCGCCAACGTGGCCACGTCCACCTTCTGCGGCATCGTGCCGCCCGTTCTCACGCCCCTCACCCCCGAGGGCGAGATCGACACCGCGTCGTTGGAGCGCCTTGTGCGCCACCTCGTCGACGCCGGCGTCCACGGACTGTTCGTGCTGGGGTCGACGGGAGAGGTCGCCTACCTCACCGACGCCCAGCGCGACCTCGTGGCGCGCACCGCGGTCCGCGCGGCGGCCGGCCGGGTCCCCGTGATCGGCGGAGCGATCGATCTCACCACCGCCCGTGTCGCCGAGCGGGCCAGGGCGCTCGTCGCCGCCGGGGCCGACGCGGTCGCGGTGACCGCGCCCGTGTACGCGATCAACGACATGGCCGAGATCGAGCGGCACCTGCGAGCGGTCGCCGCAGCCGTCGAGGTGCCGGTGCTCGCCTACGACATCCCCGTACGGGTGCACCGCAAGCTGCCGGCGGACCTGCTGGTGCGCCTCGGCAGCGAAGGCGTACTCGCCGGTGTCAAGGACTCCTCGGGCGACGACGTGGCGTTCCGCCGCCTCGTCGCGGCGAACGCCGCCGCCGGGTCGCCCCTCGCCCTGTTCACCGGCCACGAGGCCGTGGTCGACGGCATGCTCCTGCTGGGCGCGGACGGTGTGGTGCCGGGACTCGCCAACGTCGACGCCGCCGGCTACGTCCGCCTGTGGGACCTCGCCCAGGCCGGGAAGTGGGACGACGCCAGGGCGGAGCAGGACCGGCTGGCCGCCCTCTTCGAGATCGTCTTCCAGGCCCAAGGCCGCTCGGGCGACGCGGCCGGAGTCGGGTCGTTCAAGGTCTCGGCACACCGCCAGGGCCTGATCGACTCGACGGCGATGGCCTTCCCCGTCGAGGCGCTCGACGGGGAGACCGCGGACCGCATCGCGGAGATCACACGCGCCGCGGGGCTCCTGGATGGCTGAGGTCACCCCGGGCGGCGCCGGGGCCGGTGCCGTCGTCGGCGTCGATCTCGGGGGCACCAAGATCGCCGCGGCGACGGTGGACGAGCACGGGGAGGTCCGCCGCGTGCACACGATGCCGACACCCGCCGCGGACGGGCCCGCCGCCGTGCTCGACGCGGTCGCGTCGCTCGTGGGCGACGTCCTGGCCGCGTCCGGTACGGGGCTGCGGGCACTCGGCGTCGGGGCGGCGGGGGTGATCGACGCGCGCCGCGGCGTCGTCGTGTCCTCGACCGACACCTTCCCCGGCTGGCCCGGCACCGACATCGCCGGGGGGCTGCGCACCCGCCTGGCCCCGCTCGCGGCCGGTGACGGGCTCGTCGTGACGGTGCAGAACGACGTCGACGCGCACGCCGTGGGTGAGGCGTGGCGCGGTGCCGCGGCCGGGGCCGGAAGTGTCCTGCTCGTGGCCGTGGGCACCGGGGTCGGTGCCGCCGTCGTACTCGACGGCCGTCCGCTGCGCGGCGCGCACCACCTCGCCGGCGAGGCGGGCCATCTGCCCGTCCCCGGCGCCGAGGGCCTGCGCTGCCCGTGGGGCCGCACCGGCCACCAGGATGGCGTCGGGGCCGGGGCGGCGATCCACCGGC